>NZ_DBNGVP010000082.1:0-51598 GCF_057119385.1 Archangium sp.
TCCAGGGCGTGGGCTGGCTCACGTGCGAGGAGGTGCTCTTCGACGCGAAGGGACGGCTCGTCACGCACTCGCCGGACACGTACAAGATTCCGGCGGTGGGCGACGCGCCCGAGGACTTCCGCGTGGCCCTGCTGGAGCGGGCGCCCCAGGACAACACCCTCCACGGCAGCAAGGCGGTGGGCGAGCCCCCGTTCATGCTGGCCATCGGGGCGGTGACGGCGCTGCGGCACGCGGTGTCTGCCTTCGGCCCCGCGCGCACCCCGGTGGACCTGGCCTCGCCCGCGACGCCGGAGGCCATCCTCCGCGCGGTGGAGGTGGCGCGGGCCGCGGGAGCGCTTCCGGACGGGAAGGCCTGAAGCCCCCCCCGCTTCCGGGCTTGGGAGGTGCCGCGTGTCCAATCGTCGTGAACCTCCACGTCCGGCGGCGGGTGCGCCCCGGTGGGCGGTGCTGCTGCTGGGGGTCCTCCTGCTCACTTCCGGCTGCGGCACGCCGGGCCCGCGCGCCCTGTCTCAACGTCGAGAACCGGGGGTCGAACCGTCCCCCTTCCAGGCGTCCGGCTCCGCCACCTCCCCGGAGGAAGGCGCACCGCGGCGCTTGCGCCGTCGGCGGAGTGCTCGTGGCCTGGGTTCGGACACCCGCGAGGCGGCCGTACATGGGGTGGCCAGCGGGGGAACCGTCCCCCTCGGTCCCGCCACCTGCGGCGGCCAGGCTGTGCCCCCGGGTTGGCCGGACTTCTCTTCCGGCGGCGAAGCGCTGCTGGCGCCCTTCCTCACCTGCACCTCGCCCGCCGAGTACGTCGCCCTGCAGCAGCGTGTGGACATGCCCCGGCTGGTGGAGGCTCTGGACGAGTGGAGCGCGGTGCGGCTGGGCGCCCTGGGGCCGGTGCGCGAGGACGCCGCCGCCCTGCTGCAGCGCAAGCGCGCCGCCTTCCTGGTGAGCGCCACCGAGCGCTACGGCCTCTTCCATGCCGAGGTGTTCGCCCTCTTCGTGCTGCACTCGGCCCACGACGACGAAGTGGACGCGGTGCTGCGGCTGCTGGCCGGGGACAAGCTGCTGGGACAGACGCTGGCCCTCATGCCCGCGGTGCGCGAGGAGTTGCGGGCGCGTGGCCTGTCCCTCTCGCGCTACCCGGAGCGGGCCGAGCGGGGCGGGGACGTGCTGCGGGGCCTGGGCCGTGCCGCCCGCGACGCGCTCGCCACCAGCCCCCTGGTGGACGGCGGGCGCTACCTGGAGATGACGGGACGGTGGGCGCAATTGCCCCCGCCCTACCAGCACGCCGCTCGCGAGGTGGAGCGGGCCCTGGCGCTGCGGCACTTCTCGGCGGGCAGTGTGGCACTGGGCACCTTCGACTCCCTGACGTTCGGGGTGCCGCTGGGCTTCTACTACCTGGTGATCGGCACGGGCCAAGGGGCGTACTCCTTCGGCCAGGGCCACTACGAGCAGGCCGCGCGCGAGCTCGCACCCGCCCTGCTGCTGGGGACGCTGTATGCCGGAGGCAAAGGCGTGCGCGCCCTGTCCCAGGCCCGGGGGGCCGGGCTGCCCGCGCGCGGCGGGCTCCCAACCGTGGAGCAGCGCCTGCGGAGCCTCCAGGCGGTGGCGCAAGAGCTGGAGGCGAAGCTGCCCGGGGAGGGCCTGCGGGAGTTGGCCCGGTGGATACGTGAGCGCCGGGAGGTGGGCCACTTCGTGGCCGTGGGAGGAGTGGACGCGGCGCTGGCGCTGCACCAGGCGCGGGGCAACGTGGCCCGGGCCCAGGCGATGATGTCCAGGGCCCGTCCCGGGGCCACCGGCGCCCCGGCGGAAAGCGGGGCGCACCAGGGGGCCGGGAAGGTGGCCTCCGTGGTGGACGACGGCGCTCGTGCCCGCCTCGAGGCCGGAGCGGCCGAGCGCGCCGGGGGAATGGCCTCACTGGTGGACGAGGGGGCGGGGCTCACCCGGGAGGTGGTGGAAGCGCGGCTGGCGCTGATGGAGTGGGAGGCTCCGGGCCCGCGTCTGCCCCGGGACGTGGCGGTGCTGGAGAAGCAACGGCCCTCCCTGGACGCTCCACCGCCCGGCGCCGAGGGCAACCCGCGCTGGGGAGAGTACGTGGCCTACTACGAGGAGCGCCTGCGAGAGCTCGAACAGGGCAAGGCGACCAAGGCCCCCATGCGCTGGGATGCCTATGAGCAGATGAGGGGGTGGTTCGCCCGGGGACTGACCTTCGAGCGCCTCATGGTGGAGTTGCTGGAGGCTGACGCGCTGCTGCCCCGGGCCCAGCGTCACTTCCTCGGAGCCTTCGTCAAACCTCGCATCTCGAGGTCCGTGGGAGTCTGGAAGCCGGAGAGCGGCTTGCGCTATGCGGATGTGCTCGTCATCGAGGAGGGCGGGCCTGCCGGAGTGCCTCCTCGCGTCGAGACCTTCAGCTTCAAGAGCCGCGATCTCTCGGGGCTCAAGTACGAGGCATTGAAGGCGCAGATGATTGAGGACGCGGGGGAAGCACTCCAGAAGTACGGGGGGACGCTGGACATCCGCCGGGATTCGGTCCACTCCATGCTCTCCGGGAGCCGCGAGGTACCCATTCAGCGGGTCCGCCTCGTTTACGAGGGTGGCAAGCTCAAGCCCTCGATGGCAGACGACTTGCGGAAGGCCATGGACGAAACCAAGAGGAAGGTGCCGGCAGTGGAGGTTCTGTTCCAATGAAGGTGCTGGAATTTCACGGCGTGAAGGATGAGGATTTCCTCCGGCTTTCCTTCGAAGGCACCTTCGACCCACGGGCGGCACTGGAGCGCGAGCTGGAGCCCTTCTTCCAAGCGCTCGAGGAATACGCCAGCGGGTGGATGCCGGATGTCGTTGAAGGCAAGCGGCAACGCAACTACGCCCGCGCCTCCCTCTGGAAGGCATTGCAGGAGAAGCACGACGGAGACAGCACGAGCTTCGGGCTCTACCGTACGAAGTGGCCAGCGTTGGATATGTCAATCGGGCTATGGCTGCCTCCCCGGCCTCCCACTCTGGATGTCTGGCTCAAGGTGAAACCGCTCTCCTTCTTCGGGGAGGCGGAGCGTTGCCGTCAACTCGTGGAGATGGTGCGTGCCTGGGCTTCCCGCTATCCCGTGACGTATGCCAGGGCCCACAGCGGTGATGACGCGCAGTTGGCGGGCTCCCCCAATTTCGGTCGCGATGACGAGACCGTGTTCAGGGACGGCTTCGACAAAATCTACGGCGTCTTCTGGCTCAACGTCTTCGGGCCGAAGCTGGTGGAGAGCGTCGGGCGCGAGCGGATGCTGTCCACGCCGGCTTGGCGGGTGGAGGAGTTGCCCAACGGCTGCGTCCTGCTGGTGACGAGGCCCACCGCCGCGGACTTCGCGAGCGACGAGGCGCGCCTGGCCCAGGCCCGCGCCCATGCCCACCTGCGGCCGGACCTGGACTTCGACACCCTCCTGCACGCCCTGCGCGAGCGCAGCGCCATGCTCGCCCCCGTGGAGCCTCGCTTCCACCCGGACGTGGCCCCGCTCCTCTCGCGCGTGGTGGACCGCACCGCCAGCCACGAGCGCCAGCGCAGGATCGCCGAGCTCAACGCCTGGCAACCCCCCGAGCCCGAGGAGTGGCGCCCCGCCGATTCCGCCCTGCCCCCGGACGTGGACGACCCGGCGCGCGCCCTGGAGCACTACAGCGACCTCGCCGAGCACCTGGTGGCCCTGCTGCACACGCCGGTGCCCTCCGTCTTCCAGGAGACGCCCGAGTCCCTCACGGACGTGGACTTCTATTTCTGGCGCGAGTCCTTCCCGAAGAGCCGCCTGCGGGAAAACATCGAGGCGTATGCGGTGCCCGCGATTGGCGCGTACCTGGGTGAGGTGCTGGTGCGCAATCTCGGCGGCCGGTGGATACCGCGCCAGAAGCTCGAGGAAGCCCAGGTGCTCGTGGGCCACCGTGTCTGGTTTCCCTTCGTCCGCGCCCGCCACTACATGGCCTCGTGCCAGGCGTTGCTGGACTTCTCGCTGACGAGGCTCTACCGCGTCGCCGAGCGGCACCGGGGCTGAGTCAGAGCACCTTGCGCGGCTGGACGAGGGCGTTGGCGAAGAGGAGTCCGGCGACGAGGGCCACGGCCACCATGAGCATGGAGAAGGCGGTGTCCACGCCGGCGAGCACGTCGCGGGCGAGCAGGGACTCCATGCTGCGGAAGCCGATGCTGCCGGGCACCAGCACCATGATGGCGGGCACCAGGGTGATGACGGCGGGGCGGTTGCGCACGCGGGCGAGCAGGTTGGTGACGAGCCCCACGATGAGCGCTCCGACGAAGGCGCCCAGCTGCGTGCCGAGCACCTCGGAGCCCAGGCGCGAGCCCACGTAGGCGAGCGTGCCGGCCACGCCGATCCATCCCCAGTCCTGGGGCCGGGCGCGGAAGAGGACGCTCACACCGAACAGCATGGACACGAGGGCGAGCGGCTCCGTCCAGCCGGGGAGGTCGGACACGGGGCCGAGCTTCGTGGGCAGGGGGAACCACTCCGCGAGCCGGGAGCCCAGCGCCACACCGAAGCCGAGCTCGAGGAACACGATCGCCGCGCCGGTGAGCCGTGAGGTGCCGGAGATGAGGTTGCGCGTGGCGAGCTCGTTGAGGGCCACCGTCAGGCTGAGGCCGGGCAGCAGCACGATGAGGCCCGCCAGGGTGACGATCTGCACGGAGAGGGGCCCCACGAGGCTCGCGGCGATGACGGCGAGGGCCGAGGAGAGGATGGCGGCCACCGGCTCCAGCACCCACATGGTCGAGGACTGGCGGCGCGTCCACAGATCCAACCCGCCGATGAGGAGGCTGATCAGCGCGGCGACGCCCATCTCGCGCGGGCCACCGCCGAAGAGCCGGGCACCACCGACAGCGGCCAGCGCCCAGCACAGCAGGAGCAAGGGACTGCCGTGGCGAGGGGGCTCGGCGAGGATGGACTCGACGCGCTCGGCGCCGTCCTCGGGAGAGAGCTCGCCGCGGATGACGGAGTCGGCGAGCGCATCGAGCCGGGCCAGCCGGCCGAGGTCCATCTCCCCGGGCTCCACGCGGATGAGGGAGGTCTTCAGGTCCTCGGGGGGTCCGAAGGACGCGAAGATGGAGGTAGGGGTGGAGAAGAAGCGGGCCTCCAGGCCCAGCCGTTGAGCCACCAGGCGCATCTGCTCCTCCAGCTGATGAGCGGGAGTGCCATAGCGGTGCAGCGCCTGCCCGAGCCGCAGCGTGAACGACACCGCTGGGACGGGAGGAGGCGCCTGGAGCGCGACGAGCTGTTCTGCCGGGAGCACAGGCCGCACATGTCAGAGGGCCTTCGGGGAGTCAAACGAAGCCTTTGTCACTCCCGGCGTCAACCCGCCTGCCTCCTCCGTCCGCGCGGGAGACCCGCCGTCTCCATCGCGAGCCGCACTTCCATGCCACAGCGGCACTGATTCCCTCGGGAACCGGACTGGCGAGCAGCTTGCAGAACGCCTGGAGAGCAGACGAGCGGAGTTGAAGTTTCTCCAAGAGTTGGTATTTCTCCAATGAGTGATGTTCCAGGTCACCTGCGGGCGAGTGACGCGAAGAGGCGGATCAGGGCCATCCAGGGCAGCGGATGGGTCGTCTTCAGCAGACATGCCAAGGACGAGATGCGGAAGGACGAGCTATCGCTAAGAGACGTGGAGAACGTGCTTCGCGGAGGCGTAGTGCGTGAACCCGAGTGGGAGAACGGGAGCTGGCGGTACCACGTCGAGACCGCGAAGATTCGCGTGGTCATCGCCTTTCATGACGAGAGCACGCTCATTGTGGTGACCGCTATGCGGAGGAACCGGTGAACAGCAAGTGTCTCACATGCGGCACGCCCATGAAGGGAACCCGGGAGAACATCAAGGATGACCTCATCGGTCTGGATGGCGTCACCTTGAAGGGGGTCATGGTCTACCGGTGTCCCAAATGCGGCGAGCATCAGTTGGGCATCTATAAGATTGCGGAGATGCACCGCCAGCTGGCCATGGTGGTTGCCCGGCGCCGGGAGAAGCTGGGTCCGAAGGAGATCCGCTTCCTGCGGAAGTACCTCGGGCTCTCCAGCAAGGACTTCGCGGACAAGATGGGCGTGGACAAGACGACCGTCTCCAAGTGGGAGCGCGTTGATGCTCCGGCCCCCATGGGCCAGCCCGCGGAGAGGCTCCTCCGCCTCATGGTGATGGTGGACAGGCCTGTCGAGGAATATCCGCTCGAGGAGACGGGGCTCGTCGAGGCCAAGCCGATCCGGATGGTTCTCGAAGAAGGCAAGGGCTCCCAGGGGTGGCGGGTCGTTCCTTCTTCTTGACGAACGGGCCACTTCGCCGTGCTCATACGGCCCATGAGTGACTTCGCGCAGGGTTTCATCTTGTTGGGAGCGGCCCGGACCAAGGTGCAGCGCTGGTTGGGCTCCCGCCCGTTGCCGGCCTTCCTCGCCGCCGGTCCGGGCAAGGCGCTGCGGCTGTGGCCCCGTGCCGAGGGCGAGGCCGCCGAAGCCGCCGCCACCGCCCTCTCCGGCGAGCTCCCCAAGAGCCGCGTCGTCGCCTTCTCCATCGGTCAGGACTCCCTGAGCCTCAGCGTCCACGTGGACGGCACCTGCCAGACCCGCGAGGAGGTCGCCCTGCGCATGCGCACCGCGAAGCAACTCTCCCAGGCCCACGCCGCCCTCCAGCGCGTCTCCACCGCCCTCGACTTCAAGGGACACCGGCCCACGCTCCTGCGTGACGGCGACAGCGTCCCCGGTTTCCTCGCCCTCGCCGGGGTGAAGGAGGCCGACCTGTCCTCCCTGTCGCACGCGCGGCTCGTGGAGGCCCGCCAGCACCAGGAGGCTCCGGATGCCGCGCGCTTCCAGGACTTCACCTACGTGGACGAGCAGGGAAAGGCCCATCCCTTCTTCGCCAGCACTCCGGGCCCGGAGACCTGAAGGCCATGCTGCTCACCACGCCCCTGACCACGTCCCGCCTGCTGCTGCGCGAATTCGTGGAGGACGACTGGCGCGCCACCCACCCCTACGAGTCCGACCCCGAGGTGGTGCGCTACCAGTCCCATGGCGTCCGCACCCCCGAGGAGAGCCGGGACTACATCCTCCGGGTGATGGCCCTCGCGCGCGAGACGCCCCGGCACGTCTACGACTTCGCCGTGGTGCTGCGCGACAGCCACCGGCTCATCGGGCGCTGCGGCATGCGCATCACCGACCCCGAGCTGCGCGAGGCCTCCCTCTGGTACATCCTCGACCGCTCGCAGTGGGGCCGGGGCTACATCACCGAGGCGGCGCGGGGCCTCATGGACTTCGGCTTCGGGACGCTCGGCCTGCACCGCATGTGGGCCGACTGCGACCCGCGCAACCCCGGCTCCTTCCGCGTCATGGAGAAGCTCGGCATGCGCCAGGAAGCCCACTTCCGCGAGAACGGCTTCTACAAGGGCGAGTGGTGTGACTCCCTCATCTACGCCCTGCTCGACCGCGAGTGGCGGGCCCTTCCTCCGGCCCGGTAGTTCCCACACTCGAGAGCCCCCGCACAAAGCAAGGCCGGGCGAGGCGATGACGCCCCGTCCGGCCTCGTGCGCTTCGTGGCTCCAAGCCCGGCCCCGCGTCAGGGGGCGCCCGGCTCAGTGCACGGAGGTGTAATCATCGAGCGGCGGCAGCGGAGGAATGGAGCCACGCTCGCGCTCGCTCTCCGAGGACGCCGAGGCCTGGAACTCCTCGTCCTGGGTGCCCTCTTCCCCGGTCTGCCCGGAGAGCTTGCTCTCGAGCTGGTCGCCGAGGGTGGAGATGCGCTCCTTGACCTTGGCCTTGGCGGGCTCGATGAGCTGGCGCTCGCGGTTGGTCACCGGGATGAAGCTGGCGAACAGCGCGCCGATGGCGAGGCCGCCGATGGCCAGCAGCACCGGATTCTCGGACACGGTGCCGTACCAGTCCGAGGCCTGGTGGCGGATCTGCCCGCGGTCCGGGATGCGCTCACGCAGCCCGTGGGTCTTGTCCATGGCCCGGTCCACCAGGCCGCTGGCGCGCTCCTTGATGTCAGAGGCCTTGTCCTTGGCCATGTCCATGACGTCCGAGGCGCGCTCCTTCAGGCCGCCGCCGCTGTCCACGCCGCCCAGGTTCATGGACGAGGAGGTGCCCACGTCCGTGCTGGTGCGCACGTCGAGGCCGGCGGTGCCCAGCGAGCCCAGCTTGTCGCCGGTGGGCCGCATCAGGCCCCCATCCGGTGCGGGCACCAGGGACGGGGTGCTCCGGTCATGGTCGCCGTACATCCGGCTGTTCCAGTGCGACTGCTGGCGCACGTCGAAGGCCTTCTTCATCAGCGCCGAGCCCACTCCGGCACCGAGAATCGCTCCCAACATGCTCCAGCCCCTGGGCGTGTCCGCCCGTTCCTTCACCTCGTGGCTCTTGCGCATCACGGTCTCCCTGGCTTGCGTCTTGATTTCGTCGACCTTCTCCACCGCCTTCTCCCGGGCCTGCTCCTTGAGGTCCGAGACCTTCTCCGCGGCGATCGCCTTGAGGTGCTCCGGCTCCATGCGCCGGGCCAGCTCATCGGCGAGCTCGCTCATGCGTGCCCGTGCATCTGAGATTTCACGGATTGGAACGTCCTGCTCGCCCATTGACTGTCCTCCTTCAGGGTTTGAATGGTCTGGTTCGGTGCGTGGACCTGCTCGAGGCTCTTGATGCCCGCCATGGCGACCCCCGCGCCGATGGCGAGGAAGAGCACCGTGACGATGAGCGCGGCGGCCCACAGCGGCAGCACGAGGTCCAGCAGGACGATGGCGAAGGCCGCGAAGGCGAGGGCGCCGATGAGCAGCAGCACGCCTCCCACGCCCACCATCACACTGCCCGCCTTGACCTTCGTCACCTCCTGGCGCAGCTCGGTCTTGGCCAGGGCGATCTCCGCGCGGATGAGGCGCTTGCCCTGATCGAAGAACTCGCCCACCAGCGAGCCGAACGCGCGTCCCGACATCCCATCACCTGGGACGGTGCGGTCTTCGTAGTCGAAGCCACTTCGAGTGTTGGGGTTGCCCGGTTGCATCGTGTCCCCTCCTAATCCTTGAGGATGCGGGCGGCGAGGAAGCCGAGGGCGACGCAGCCGGCGAAGAAGGGCGCGGGCTTCTCGCGGATGAACTGCTTCGCGTCACGCACCAGCTCCTCGGTGGAGCCGTTCTCGATGCGGTCCGAGAACTGGCGCACGTAGCCCACGGCGCCGTTGAGCAGCTGCTGAGAGAAGCCGTCCGCGTTCTGCGAGGCGTTCTCCAGCGTGGAGACGAAGCCGTGGAGGCTCTTGATGAGATCGCCCTTGCGATCGTCGATCTGGTGGTAGACGCGGTCCCGCGTCACACCGGTGAAGCGCTTCACCTGCTCCTTGCCCTGAGCCGTGAAACCGGTGTCCTGCTCCGTCCCGATGGACTGGCTGGTGCCGGTAAAACTGGAACCCTGCATTCCCCCTTCAGTCACGGTTGCCATGCGTTTTCCTCCGAGTAGGTTGACTGTGGTGGTGCTCATCCGGGAATGGCCCACACATGCTTCAAGCTAGGCATGCTCAGGCAGGCGCCAGGACGGGAGCGGGGAACGCTCGCGAAGCAGGCGGCGGAGGGGGTGGGGCCCGGAGGGTGGGAATAGGAATGGGAAATCAACGCAGCAGGAGGGGATTCGCGGATGGCGAGGAAGCCGAAGACACCCCGGTGGTTGGAGGCCGCGCGCCGGCGCCAGGAGCCGGTGCCGGAGGGACACCGCGCGGACTGGCTGGCGCGAGCGCTGGGGCGTGCCGGGGTGATGCCCCGGGCCGAGGCGGAGCAGGCCATCCGGGAGGGACGGGTGGAGGTGGACGGGCGTGTGGAGCGCGAGCCCTTCGCGCCGGTGCACGCGGGCAGCGGGGTGCGGGTGGATGGGACGCTCCGCTCGCTGGAGGCGCGGACGCTGGCGCTGATGTTCCACAAGCCCGCGGGCGTGGTGGTGCACGGGAGCGATCCCGAGGGCATCGGCACCGTCTTCGAGCGGCTGCGCGCGGTGCTGCCGCCAGAACTGTGCGGCCATGAGTGGTACGCGGTGGGGCGGTTGGACCGGGACACCACGGGCCTGCTGCTCTTCACCAACGAGGAGCGGCTGGTGGCGCACGCGACCTCGCCGGAGACGCACGTGCCCAAGCGCTACGTGGCGGACGTCGAGGGCACTCCTTCCGAGGCGGCCCTCCAGCGGCTGCGCGAGGGCGTGGTGCTCGACGACGGACCGACCAGGCCGGCGGGCGCCCGGTTGCTGGCCGCGGACCGGGTCGAGCTGGTGCTCACCGAGGGGCGGCACCACCAGGTGAAGCGGATGCTGGCGGCGGTGGGGCACCCGGTGCGGACGCTGCACCGCGAGGCCGTGGGCTCGCTGGTGCTGGACGTGCCGGAGGGCGCCTGCCGCCTGCTCACGGACGCCGAAGTCGCACAGGGCCTCGGCTTTCGAGACCTCCCCTCTCCCTCTGGGAGAGGGCCAGGGTGAGGGTCGTCACGCTTCCCGTCGCGCGTACTCCCGCACGACAGCGCGGGCCTGTTCTGCCAGCGCGAGGCTTTCGGGCAGCTCCCTCCCGAGCAGCCGCGGGACGGCCAGGGCGAGGCTCACGGAGTTGGTGAGGACGCAGCCGCGTACGTCCTCTACCTGCCCCCGAAGCAAGGTGCGCTCCACGATGGGCATTTCCCCGAGCCGCCCTTCCCGCAGCAGCACGGAGCGGATGATGCCGGGGAGGCACGGGGTCTCCAGCGGCGGCGTCACCACGGCATCGCCCACGAGGAAGAACAGGTTCCCATTCGGAACCTCGCAGAGCTCCCCGGCCTCGTTGACGAAGACGGTGCCGCGCCCGAGGTGCGCGTACTGCCGCAGGTACGAGACGCTCTTGTGATTCAGGGTGGGATCGCCCCGGCGGTAGCAGCGGTCCTCCACCGAGTCGAGGACCACCCCTTCGCCCGGGGCTCGCGGGGGCAGGGGCCGGAAGGACAGCAGCAGCTTCCCATCTCCCGCCACCAGCTTGGCCACGCCGGTGAAGCGAGGCCTCAGCGTGGCCTCCGCCTCCAGGCACCGGCGCAGCGCCTCGCGGACGGCCTCGGGGGTGAGCACCTCGGGCGGAGGCGCGTGCACGCAGCCCGCATGCGCCCCGAGGCTCTCGCGCAGCCGCGTCAGGTGCCGAGCGAGGAACATCGGAGCGCCCTCCTCGACGAGGAGCGTCTCGAAGAAACCCGCGCCGAAGAAGAAGGACTGGAGGAAGTCCTGGAGCCGCAGGTCCTCCAGCCGGCACACCTCGCCGTTCACCGCCACCGTCCCCGTCATCCGATGCGCGCCTCCAGGAAGTTGGCGAGCAGCTGGTTGCCGTGCGGCGTGAGGAAGGACTCGGGATGGAACTGGATGCCCTCCAGCCACGGGTACTCGCGGTGGCGCAGGCCCATCACCAGCTCGCCGCACCAGGCGGAGACCTCCAGGCATGCCGGGAGGCTCGCCCGGTCCACCACCAGCGAGTGGTAGCGCGCGGCGACGAAGGGCCTCGGCAGGCCGCGGAAGACGCCCCGGTCATCGTGGTGGATGTCCGCCGTCTTCCCGTGCACGGGCACCGGCGCCCGCACGACGCGCCCGCCGAACACCTGCCCCAGCGACTGGTGGCCCAGGCACACCCCGAGGATGGGTACCCGGCCCGCGAAGGCCCGGATGACCTCCATCGAGATGCCGGCCTCGTCCGGCGTGCACGGGCCCGGGGAGATGACGATGTGGTCCGGCTTCAGCGCCTCCACCCCGGCGAGCGTGAGGGCGTTGTTGCGCACCACCTTCAGCTCCGCCCCGAGCCCTCCCAGTGCCTGCACGAGGTTGAAGGTGAAGGAGTCGAAGTTGTCGATGAGCAGCATCATGCCGCGTCTCCCTCCGGGCGCGCGGACAGGGCGAGCAGCAGCGAGCGCGCCTTGTGCAGCGTCTCCTGGTACTCGCGCCTTGGCTCCGAGTCGTGGACGATGCCCGCGCCCACCTGCACGTGGGCCCTGCCGCCCTTCAGCACCACGGTGCGGATGACGATGTTCAGGTCCAGCTCGCCCGTGAAGCTCACGTACCCGAGCGAGCCCGTGTAGAGCCCCCGGGCGTGGGGCTCCAGCTCGGTGATGATCTGCATGGTGCGGATCTTCGGTACGCCGGTGATGGTGCCGCCCGGGAACACCGCCGCCACCACGTCGAGCGGCTCCACGCCCGGGGCGAGCCGGCCCACCACCTCGGACTCGATGTGGAGGACGTGGGCGTACTCGGTGATCTCCATCAGCTTCGTCACCTGGACGCTGCCATAGGCGCAGACGCGCCCCAGGTCGTTGCGCTCCAGGTCCACCAGCATCGCGTGCTCGGCGCGCTCCTTCTCGTTGGTGCGCAGCTCGTGGACGAAGCGGGCGTCCTCCTCCGGCGTCCCCCTGCGGCGCGTGCCCGCGATGGGCCGCGTGAGGGCCCTTCCGTCCTCCACCCGCACCAGCCGCTCGGGCGAGGCGCTCACCACCTCGAGGCCGTCCAGCTCCAGGTAGCTGGCGAAGTGCACCGGGCTGACCGTGGACAGCACCTCGTACAGCTCCAGCGCGGACAGCCGCGGCTCCACCTCCAGCCGCTGCGAGAGGTTCACCTGGTACGTGTCCCCCGCGCGGATGTACTCGCGCACGCGCTCCACCGCGTGCAGGTAGTCCTCCTGCGTGAAGTTGGAGCGCCACGCCACGTCCGGCGTCTGTCCGTCCGCGAGGCGCCAGGCGGGCCGGGTGGGCCCTCGGGCCACGGACTCGTGGATCTGGCGCTCCAGGGCTTCCACCCGTCGCGTGCAGTCGCCGTAGTCACCGCCCGTGGCCACCACGAGCGCGCGGTTCTCCTGTGCGTCCACCGCCACGAAGGTGTCCACGAAGCCCAGCGCGATGTCCGGCATCTGGAGATCGTCGTTCGGGTGGCGCGGCAGGGACTCGAAGTAGTGGGCCGCTTCGTAGGCGAAGAATCCCACCGCGCCGCCGCAGAAGAGCGGCATCCCCGGCAGCCGGACGCCCCGCCAGCGCTTCAGCAGCTCGCGCAGCACGGCCAGCGGCTCGCCCGGGTGGGGCTCTCCGTTCACCTCGCAGCGGGGGCCCTTGGCCCGGAAGGTGAGGAAGGGTTTCGTGCCCACGAAGGAGTAGCGGCCCTCGCTGGAGGTCCGCGTGCTCTCCAGCAGGAAGCGCTGGCCCGCGGGCAGGGCGCGCAGCAGGTCCACCGGCTTCAGACCGTGGAGCTCCACCGTGCGCACGAGGGGAATCTGGTTGTAGCCCTCCGCGACGAGCGCCTCGAAGCGCTCGCGGCTCAGCGGGGACGGAGTGGGGGAGACCGGCATGGGCGCAGGGCTTGTAACAGAGGTCCCCGGGCTCGTGCTCGGGGCTGCTCCGTACTCCCGCGTCGCCCGCTTTTCCGGGGCTCAGTGGTGGTGGCCCGCGGCCTGCGGCTGGTAGGTCACCGAGAGGATGCTCAGGCGCTTGTGCTTCCCGCCCGGCAGCTGCCACTCGATCTCCTGCCCCACCGACAGCCCGAGCAGCGCCGCTCCCACGGGCGCCAGCACGGACACCCGCCCCTGCTCCATCGAGGCGTCCTTCGGATAGGAGAGCGTCACCTCCCGCGTCTCCCCCGTGTCCTCGTCCCGGTACACCACCCGGCTGTTCATGGTGACGACGTCCGGCGGCACCTGCGTCGGCTCGACGACCTCCGCGCGCAGCAACTCCGCATCGAGCGCGTCCGCCTTGTCGCCCGCGGTCGTGTCGATGAGGGTCCGCAGCCGCTCCATGTCGGTCGACGTGACCACGATCCTCGGCTCTTGCGTACTCATCACGGTTCAATCCTTTGACCCTGCGTGTGGCCGGTCAACCAAGCGGGATCCGAACCATGCCTGCATGGCGGCAGGGCGTCTGGCTCCTGACGTCCCACCGGGCGCAACCCTGACGGCTTGTCAGGGAGTGAGCGTCTCCCCGAAATGCAGACGCAGTGCGTCGAGCACCGCCGGCTCCCGCTCGCCGTTGAAGTGGCGCGCGCCCGGGGCGAGCACCACCTCCGCGCCGAGCCGCTCCTTCCACAGCCGCCCGTTCTCACGGAAGTCCGAGGTGAAGGGATCGTTGTCGGACAGCAGCACCACGAAGCGGCGCGAGGCCGCGCGCACCCGCGAGAGATCCACCGGTGTCTCCATCCACGGAACGAGGCTGTCCCACGGCTTGTCCACGCCCCACCAGGCCGCCACGAGCAGCACGCCGTCCACCGTGCTCCCCGGAGGCAGCTCCGCCAGGTAGCGCACCACCGCCTGGCATCCGACGCTGTGCCCCATCAACACCGTTCCGGGCGCGGGCGCCGTTCCCAGCGTGGCGGTGAGCGCGGGCACCCACGTGCCAATCGTGGGCTGTTTCGGCTCCGGCATGTCCAGCGCGCGCACGGCGTCGAAGCCCGGGGGCCGCTCGCGGAGGAGCCAGGGATAGAAGTCCGAGCCGGAGTGGCCGGCCCAACGGGGGACGATGGTGAGTGTGCGCGTCATGGTGGCTCCCGGGCATAACACCGGCGCGTCCCGCCTTCCCGTGGATACGTGCGGCGGGGAAGGGTGGACAGGGCCGTCCACGCGCCCTCAAGCTGCTCCCCATGGAATTGACCCTCCAGTCCACCGTGAAGCTGAACAATGGCGTGGAGCTGCCCCGGCTGGGCCTTGGCGTCTTCCGCGCGCCCCGGGGCGAGGTGACCCGCCAGGCCGTGCTGGCGGCGCTCGCGGCCGGCTACCGGCACATCGACACCGCCCGCATCTACGGCAACGAGCGCGACGTCGGCGCCGCCGTGCGCGAGAGCGGCCTGCCCCGACAGGACATCTTCGTCACCACCAAGCTGTGGAACGAGGACCAGGGCTATGACTCCGCGCTGCGCGCCTGTGAGCGGAGCCTGAAGGACCTCGGGCTGGAGTACGTGGACCTGTACCTGGTGCACTGGCCCGTGCCGGGCCGGCGGCTCGACTCGTGGCGCGCCCTGGAGAAGCTGCTCGCCGACGGGAAGTGCCGCGCCATCGGCGTGAGCAACTTCCTGGAGCACCACCTCGAGGAACTGCTGGGCAAGGCCCGGGTCGTCCCCGCCGTCAACCAGGTGGAGCAGCACCCCTTCCTCCACCAGCCTTCACTGCTGCGCTACTGCGCGGACAAGGGCATCGCCGTGGAGGCCTACAGCCCGCTCACCAAGGGCATGCGGCTCGGAGATCCTCGCGTCGTGGAGCTCGCCCGGAAGTACGGCAAGTCCCCCGCGCAGGTGCTCATCCGCTGGTGCCTCGAGCATGGGCTCGTGGTCATCCCCAAGTCGGTTCACGCCGAGCGCATCCGCGAGAACGCCAGCGTCTTCGACTTCTCCTTCTCCCCCGAGGACCTGCGGCGGCTCGACGGGATGAACGAGGACCTGTACACCGGGTGGGACCCCACCGACGTGCCCTGAGCCCCGGCGTCTCGCGTGTCCCACCCCGGCCCTTGACTTACCGGTTACACGGGTGTTTCTTATTATCGGGTAGAAATCATCTCGTCTTCTTGAAAGCCGGAGACGGCCAGGTGCGTGGGCGGGGAGGGAGCCTGACGGATGATCCCCCTTTCTGCCCGTGAGGAGCGCCAGCCGGTCATGAGCTCGTCGGACGAGGTGATCATCGTCGGTGGAGGTCCGGTCGGCTCGGTGCTCGCGTTGTTCCTGGCGAGGCGCGGCCTGAAGGTGGACGTCTTCGATCGGGACAGCGGGCTGCGCACGGACCTGTCCATCCGCCCCACCGTCAACCTGACGCTGTGCGAGCGGGGCCTGCGGGTGCTGCGGACGCTCGGGGTCGAGGAGCAGGTGCGCGAGGCCACCGTGCCGCTCTACGGCCGCGCGGTGCATGGGCGGGACGGCTCCACCACCTTCCAGCCCTATGGCAACTCGCGCGAGGCGCTCCAGTGCATCTCGCGCAACAAGCTCTACGAGATGTTGCTGCGGTGCGCGCAGCAGCAGCCCGGCGTCACCTACCACTTCGGCCAGCGCTGCCTGGACGTGGACCTGGAGAGCAACACGCTCACCTTCCAGGACATCCAGACGGGCACCACCTTCCAGCGGCGGGCGCAGCGCATCGTCGGGGCGGATGGGGCCTTCTCCATCGTGCGCCAGCGGCTGCAGCGCTCCAGCCGGTTCGACTACTCGCAGCAGTTCTTCCCGCACAGCTACGTGGAGCTGACCGTGCCGCTCCAGCCGGGCGGCCGGCCTCCCTTCGAGCGCAACGCCATCCACTTCTGGCCGGACGGCGAGGTGGGCCTGCTGGGCATGCCCAACTTCGACGGCAGCCTGATGCTCATGCTGCAGCTGCCCGCCGAGGGCGATGACTGCTCCTTCGAGTCCCTGCGTACGCCCGAGGACGTGCGGCGGCTCTTCGAGGAGCGCTTCCCCCAGCTCGTGCCGCTGATGCCGGACCTGGCCACGGAGTTCTTCTCCCGCCGGCCCAACCCGCTCGTCACCATCCGCTGCTCGCCCTGGTACCACCAGGACAAGGTGGTGCTGGTGGGGGATGCCGCCCACGCCCTGGTGCCCTTCTACGGCCAGGGCATCAACGCCGGCTTCGAGGACTGCG
Organism: Archangium sp.; assembly: GCF_057119385.1. Taxonomy (NCBI): domain Bacteria; kingdom Pseudomonadati; phylum Myxococcota; class Myxococcia; order Myxococcales; family Archangiaceae; genus Archangium; species Archangium sp. Next base: position 16,549 of record NZ_DBNGVP010000082.1, read on the forward strand.
CCACGCTCGATCAGTGCCTCACCACCCACGAGGGCGCCTGGGGCCCCGCGTTCCGCGACTACTCGCGGCTGCGCAAGCCGAACCTGGACCTCATCTCCGACCTGGCCCTCCAGCACTTCTGGGAGCTGCGCGAGCGCGTGGGAGACCCCTCCTTCCACCTGCGCAGGAAGCTCGAGCGCAAGGTCAACAGCCTCTACCCGGACAAGTACCAGTCGCTCTACTCGATGATCTCCTTCACCCCCATGAGCTACGTGGAGGCCTGGAAGAGGGAGCAGGAGCACCAGGCCCTCATCGAGCAGCTGATGCGCCTGGAGGACATCGAGCAGCGCTGGGACGGCCCCGAGGTGGAGGCCGCCATCCATCAGATGATGGGCTCCCGGAGCCGGTGAGCCCGCCCGCTGGGGGGCCCGGCTGGCCTTCCGCGCCGCTCTGCTAGCATGCCCCCCATGAATCTCCCCCCCTTGCCCTTCACCCCCAGGCCCGTGCGCCGGATCTCCCGCATCTCCCGCGAGGAGTTCGTCACCGCCCAGCTCCAGGAGCCCTTCGTGGTGACGGGGAGCCTCGAGTCCTGGCCGCTCTTCCAGCGGATGCGCGAGCGCGAGGGCGACGAGCGGAAGCTGGCCCTGTTGGGCTCGCTCGTGGGCGAGACGCCGGTGTCCTACCACCGCCTGCCCCAGCAGCTGCGGGGCCACTTTCACTTCCAGGAGGGCAACCCCGAGCAGGTGACGTTCGGCAAGGCCACGCGGCGGGAGAACGTGCCCTTCGACGTGCTCGCGCGCGAGCTGCTGGAGTGCCAGCGGGGCGAGTCGGCCGACTCCGTCTACATGCAGGCGCACTTCATCGAGAAGGGCACGCCGCTCTCCGGCGCGCTGGCACCCGGCGTGCTGCCCTTCCTCCCGGAGGACAACGACATCGCGATGATGTGGGTGGGCTCCAACGGGCAAGTGGTCAACCTGCACTACGACGACTTCACCACCGTCATCTGCATGGTCAACGGGGTGAAGCGGGTGACGCTCTTCCCGCCCGAGTCGCTGCCCCACCTGTACCAGGCGCCCTTCGATCGCATGCTCGAGTACTGCCAGACGAGCCTCGTGCGGGTGCTGGAGCCGGACCTGCGGCGCTATCCGCTCTTCGAGCGGGCGCAGCGCGAGGCCTGGGTGGCGGTGCTGGAGCCCGGGGACGTGCTCGTCATGCCGCCCCTGTGGTGGCACCACGTCGAGTCCTTCGGGCTCAACGTGATGGTGAACACCCGGCTGTTCCCCGCGAGCTTCCCGCAGCTCGAGTCGGCGTACTCGAACCTGTCGCAGGCCGTGAAGCTGTTCTTCCCGCGCTCGCAGGAGCAGCGCAACCGGGCCCTGGCGCTCTACCGCGAGGCCGTCTTCGCTCCCGGTGCCGCCGAGCCCGGGCCAGCGCACGCCGAGGCGGTGGCGGAGGAGACGCCCGAGCTGGCGAAGCACCGCGCCGAGACGCGGCGGGTGGCCGAGAGCATCCCGGCCTTCCTGCGCGAGCACCTCGCCCGCTACTACGAGCACTTCGTCTTCCAGGCCTCGGGGGATCCGCACCCCACGCTGCCCGGTGCCTTCGCCGCCATGGTGGAGCGCAACCGCCACTCCCCGACCCTCTTCCCGCGCGATTGAGATGAAATTCGTCTTCCTGCCGTTCTCGGCGCAGGGCCATGTTGGCCCGACCTTGCCCGTTGCCCGCGAGCTGGTCTCCCGGGGCCATGAGGTCGTCTATTACGTGACGGGGGCGTACGAGCAGGCCGTGCGCGGCACCGGCGCGGCCTTCCGGAAGATCGACGACGCGCTCGGCCTGCACCACGTCACGAAGGACGTCACCGGGAAGACGGGCCTCCAGATGTTGGAGGAGGCGATGCCGCACCTGTTCGCCACCTTCCGCCGGGGCCTGGAGCGCGCTCCCGAGATGGCCGCGCGCGTGCGCACCGAGGCCGCCGACTGCGTCGTCTACGACGTGATGTCCACCTGGGGCCGCGCCACCGCGGACCTGCTGCGCCTGCCCACGTCCTCCTTCTACACGACGTACGTGCTGCCCGAGTCCACGCAGAGCGGCAACGAGGTGGGCTCCGGCGGCGAGCAGCCTTCGCGTCCTCCCCTGAAGGAGATCATCGCGATGCTCCGGCTGCGGTGGGCCTCGGAGATGCTCCACTGGCGCCATGGGGTGCCGCGCCGGCGCATGCCCGAGCTGTTCGTGGCCTACGAGGACCTGAACATCGTCTGCGTGCCCCGGAGCTTCCACCCGGACATCGAGCACTTCGACGAGCGCTTCCTGTTCGTGGGGCCCACCACCGTGGCTCCCCGCGAGACACCCACGGACTTCCCCTTCGAGCAGCTCGAGGGCAAGCCCGTCCTGCTCGTGTCCATGGGCACCACCCCGCTGAACCAGCGCCCCGAGTTCTACCGCCCCTGCCTCGAGGCCTTCGGTGGCACACGCTGGCAGGTGGTGATGGTGGTGGGGCAGGGCATCGATCTGGGCTCGCTCGGGCCGATTCCCTCCAACTTCATCCTGCGCCCCTACGTGCCGCAGCCGGAGATCCTCCAGAAGCTGGCCCGGGTCTTCATCACCCACGGCGGGATGAACTCCGTCATGGAGGGCCTGTGGTTCGGCGTCCCCATGCTCGTCTTCCCTCAAATCTCCGAGCATGCGCTGTCGGCGAAGCGGGTGGAGGCGTTCGGGCTCGGCCGCGCGCTGAAGGAAGACGTTGCCCTGAATCCCCAGGCGCTGCTCCAGGCCGTGGAGGCCGTGGATGCGGATCCCAGCCACCGCACGAAGCTGGCGGAGTTCCAGCCCACGCTTCGTGAGGGGGGCGGCCACCGCCGGGCGGCGGAGGCCCTCGAACAGTACGTCCTGCGCAAGCGCGAGCCGGTGGGCCAGCGCGCCGCCTCGTGAGCAAGGTGAAGTCCCGTGTCATTGATTGAAGCCCAGCAACTCACCCGAAGCTTCCGCATCCCCGACAAGGGACCGGGATTCGCCGCCGCGGTCCGGCACCTCGTGCGCCCCCGCTTCATGGAGCGCACCGCGGTGGACCGCATCGACCTGCGTGTCGAGGCCGGCGAGAGCGTGGCGTACGTCGGCCCCAACGGAGCGGGCAAGTCCACCACGCTCAAGATGCTGACGGGCATCCTCGCTCCCACGAGCGGACAGGTCCGCGTGCGCGGGTTGGACCCGCACCGCGACCGCATCGCCAACGCGCGGCACATCGGCGTGGTGTTCGGCCAGCGCTCGCAGCTCTGGTGGGACCTGCCCGTCTTCGAGTCCCTGCGGCTGCTCGGCGACATCTACGACGTGCCCCAGGCGGACTTCACCCGGAACCTGGGCGAGCTGTCCGAGCTGCTCGAGCTGGGCGAGCTGCTCCGGGTGCCCGCGCGGCAGCTCTCCCTGGGCCAGCGGATGCGCTGCGAGGTCGCCGCCGCGCTGCTCCACGGTCCGGACCTCGTCTACCTGGACGAGCCCACGCTCGGGCTGGACGTGGCCGTGAAGGACAACGTCCGGCGCTTCATCCGCCACATCAACCGCGAGCGCGGCGTGACGGTGATGCTCACGTCGCACGACCTGGGCGACATCGAGGACCTGTGCGAGCGCATGGTGATGATCGACGAGGGCCGCATCATCTTCGACGGGCCGCTGCGCACCATGCGCGAGCGCTTCGGCCGGGACTGCGCCATCCACCTGTCGCTGCGCGGGCAGTTGCCGGATGCGCTCGAGGTGGCGCGCAAGACGCTGCCGGAGCTGCCCGCCGCCTGCAGCACCCAGCCCGAGCCGCATGAGCTGGTGGTCCAGTTCGACATGACGCAGGTGCCGGTGGGTCCGGTGGTGGGCCGCCTGCTGGCCGCGCTGCCCGTGCAGGACCTGCGCATCCAGGAGCCCAGCATCGAGTCCATCCTGCGCGAGCTCTACAAGAGCCGGCCCAAGCCCCAGGACGCGCGGCCATGAGCGGCGCCGCCTCGCTCGAGGGACTGCGCATGGCGCCGCGTTCCCGCTACCTCGCGCTGGCCCTCACCGGGGCGCAGCGGATGATCGCCTACCCGCGCACCGTGCTGCTCAACCTGCTGGCCAACCTGGTGTGGCTGGCCGTGTCGTATCAGCTCTGGGGTGCGGTGTTCTCGTCCACCGCCCAGGTGGGCAGCTTCGACTGGGCGCGCATGCGGACGTATGTGCTGCTCGCCCAGTCGCTCGCCCTGTTCCTCAACGCCACGGACTCCGTCTACCGCATGGTGATCCTGGTCCGCATGGGCGACATCGCCACCGAGCTGCTGCGCCCCTATGACATCCTCCGGGGACAGCTCGCCCTCAGCACCGGCTCGGCCCTGGTGAGTGGAGGCCTGGGGGCGGTGGTCATCGCCGCCGTGGGCTTCGTGTGGCTGGACGCGCTCCCGCCCGTCTCGATGGGCGCGGCCGTGCTGTTCGGGGTGAGCGTGCTGTTGGGCTTCCTCATCCGCTTCCTCGTGGGCTTCATCTCGGCGTTGATCACCTTCTGGACGATGAACTGGCTGGGGGTGAGCTGGTTGCAGATGGCCCTGGTGAGCATCCTCTCGGGGGCGCTGATTCCCCTGGAGCTGTACCCGGAGTGGCTGCGCTCGCTCGCGCTCGTGTTTCCCTTTCACGGCATCCTCCACACGCCCCTGGCCATCTACCTGGGAGACCTCCAGGGAGACGCGCTCTCGCGAGCGCTGGCGGTCCAGGCGTTCTGGGTGGTGGCGCTCTGGGGGCTCGCCCGGCTGATGTGGCGTCCCGGGGTGCGTGCCCTGGAAATCCAGGGAGGCTGAGCATGTTCGCGCGACCCTCCCGTCTGGTGTGGATCTACTTCCGGCTCCAACTGCTGCACCTGCGCTCGCAGCTCGAGTACGAGGCCGACTTCTGGGTGGGCATCGTCGGAGCGGCGATGCGCCATGTGGCCGGCTTCCTGTTCATCTGGGCGGTGTTCCGCCAGGTGCCCCAGGTGCACGGCTGGACGATGTGGGAGCTGCTGTTCCTCTACGGGCTGGCCATCGTCCCCATGGGGCTGGTGGAGCTGTTCTACGACGGTCCCTGGCGGCTCTCGGAGCTCATCAACGAGGGGCGTCTGGACCGGGTGCTGCTGCGCCCGCTGCCCGCGGGGTTGCAGGTGGTCACCGAGGCCTCCAGCCTCCACGGGGTGGGCAGCGTGCTCTTAGGGCTCGTGCTGCTGGTGCGTGCGGGGTCGGAGCTGCACCTCAGCCTGGCGCCCTGGCAGTACGCCTTCGCGGCGGTGTGCATGGTGGGCTCGGTGCTGCTCGTCGGCTCGCTCTTCTTCATCACCCAGTGCCTGGCGTTCTGGGAGCCCTCCACCACCATGTCGCTGTGCACGCTGGTGCAGGAGATGACGGCGCTGGCCCGCTTCCCCGTCACCCTCTACGAGCAGCTCTTCCGCGTGCTCCTCACCTGGGTGATTCCGTTCGCCTTCATCAGCTATTTCCCGGGGCTCGTGTTGCTGGGCCGGCCGGAGGCCAATGCCTGGCTGGGGTACGGCTCGCCACTCGTCGGGGTGGTGGTGACCTTCGTGGCCGCCCGTGTCTGGGGATTCAGCTTGAAGCACTATGAGGGGGCGGGGAGCTGACCATGCACGAACACCCTATCTACCTGGACCACAACGCCACCGCGCCGTTGCTGCCCGAGGTGGTGGACGCGATGGTGCCGTACCTGCGCGAGCACTTCGGCAACCCGTCGAGTGCCCACGTCTACGGGCGCCGGGCCAAGGCGGCCGTCGACCAGGCGAGGGCCCAGGTGGCGGCGCTGCTCGGCGCGGCGGCGGAGGAGATCTTCTTCGTCGCGCATGGCACCGAGGCCAACAACCTCGCCATCCGCGGCGTGCTGGCGGCGCTGCCGGAGAAGCGGCACGTGGTGACGTGCGTGACCGAGCATCCGGCCACCGTCGAGCCGTGCCGCCAATGGGAGAAACAGGGCGGGCAGGTGACGTGGCTTCCGGTGGACGGAGAGGGCCGCATCCATGTCTCGGAGGCGGTGGCCGCGCTGCGGAGCGACACGGCGCTCGTCACGCTCATGCACGCCAACAACGAGACGGGCGTGCTGCAGCCCATCGCCGAGGTGGCGCGCGAGGCCCGGGCGCGGGGTGTATTGATGCACACCGACGCGGCCCAGTCGGTGGGCAAGCTGCCGGTGTCCGTCGAGGGGCTCGGCGTGGACCTGCTCACGGTGGTGGGCCACAAGTTCGGCGCGCCCAAGGGCGTGGGGGCACTGTACGTGCGCAAGGGCACGCCGGTGCGTCCGGTGCTGCTCGGCGCGGGGCACGAGCGCGGCCTGCGTCCGGGCACGGAGAACGTCGCTTCCATCGTGGGGCTCGGGGTGGCCTGCGAGGTGGCGCTCCGCACCGTGGAGACGGAGTCGGCGCGGGTGAGGGGACTGCGCGATGAGCTGTGGGAGCGGCTGCGGGCGCGCGTCCCGGGACTGGCGCTCAACGGCCATCCGGTGGAGCGGCTGCCCAACACGCTGAACGTCCGCTTCCCCGGAGTGAGTGGCACCGCCCTGCTGGCGGCGGCTCCCGAGGTGGCCGCGTCCACGGGCTCGGCGTGCCACGCGGGCGAGGAGTCCGCCTCCTCCATCATCACCGCCATGGGCGTGGAGCCCTCGGCGGCGCTGGGTTCGGTGCGCCTGACGCTCGGGCGGACGACGACGCGGGAGGACGTGGTGGCCGCCGCCGAGGCGCTCGCCACCGCGTGGAAGCGGTGGGTGGAGAGAGCCCGGGCCGGCGGCCCGTGAGCGGCCCGAACACTTCAAGGTGGGATTCCGTCACGGTTTGGAAGTCCGCCATGTGTCCAACGCGGTCTCGGCGGACAGGCAGAAATGCATGGGTTCTACATAGGGGCCGCACCTGCGTGCTGGTAGTGAATCATTGTTCATCGGGCTGCCTGGATCGATAGTTCCACCCAGTTCAACAATCTCTATGGTCGTTTACAATTTGCGACTCGTACAGGCGAGGAGGTGCAGCATGCCCACTCGTCTTGGTGATGCGGCCACCGCGTGCGCACGGCCGCACCCAGCACGGGTGGCTTTCTACTGACAAGTTGACTGGGCCGACCCGGGAGAAGCTGACAGACTTCCTGCAAAGAAACGCGCGGAGAACACGGGTCATTGAGGTGGAGGAAGCCCAGATACTCGAGACGACGAAACAATTACGCGTGGCACTCGAGCTGCCAGAAGATTTGACGGGTGGTGCGCCATGACCCGGTGGCCCCTCTGGGCGGTTCTGTCCCCAGGTGAGCCCGCACGGCTGGAGAGCCTTGCCCGCTCCATCGTGATGTCGGATTTGGATCAAGAACTCGGGAATGAGCAGCCCTTCGAGGTCATCCCGGGCAGTGGCCATTACCATGCCATCGTGGGAACGGACCCCAGCGACGTGGGCGCGGAGATGCAACTCGCCGAGGAACTATCGCTCGAAGGTGATGAGCCGGTGTACTCGATTGAACGCGCCAACGACCCCTGGACCGTCATGTCATGGCGAAACGGTGCTCTACAGGTCGAGGAGGTAGACCCAGAAGAGCTGGCGAAGTCTCTCGGCTGCCCGCTGCCAGGTACCGAGGACTCTTCGGACTCGCCCGCGAGGAAATCTCTGCAAAAGGTCGCTCTGGCGGAAGGCGTCTGTGCGCAAGAGGCCATTCGGGTGCTGGAGGAGGAAGCGGGCGAACCGCTCGTCCCGGGGCTCTATCGTCTTGAGGACACGTCGCGAGGACTGCTTATCGCCAGCGGGACGGGCGACATCGGGTACGCCGACATCACTGTGTCGGAGCGGTTTCCCCATGCGACCGTGTATACGGTCATTGCCACGCCGGGCCTGGACGATTTTTTTGTCACCATCAGGCGAGGGGGTGAGGGAGTCGAAGAGTTCGCCCAGCCACCTGAAGCGTTTCCGCGGCTTCGGGTTGCTAGCGAAATCAAGGGGCAGCGCGCACCCGAGCGGATTCTCGCGGAGTTGGGCATCCCGGCGGAGTGGTTCCGGAATGACTGACGAACGACGGGGCGGCTTCTCCCTGTCACGTCGTGCCGAACCCTCCCGGGCCTGAGCCGCTCAGGCCGGCTCGGTTGAGCGGGAGCCCAGGTGCAAAGGGGCAACCGGTTGGGCCATACTTCGGCTCCCCCCAGGCGATCCCGAGGCACGCACCTTGGCCGAGTCCACCCCCGCGCTCTCCCAGACGGCGTTCGTCCAACAACTCAACTTCTGGGCTCGTGACGCGAGCAACGAGTCCGCGGCGCTCCTGGGCACCTTCGCGCTCGGGATGTTCGCGCACCTCCCGGACGAGGCGGCCTCCGCGCCCATCTCCCTGGAGTCGCTCGCCCAGCGCATCGGCGGCACCGTGCGGGGCACGCGCTCCGTCATCGAGCCGCTCGTCGGGCTCGGCTTCGTCCGGCTGGAGGAGGGGAGGGGGTACTCGCTCCCGGCGTCCAGTGCCTTCCTGCGTCAGGAGGGTTTCGCCGCCCGGATGCGCGAGGCGCTGGACGGTTGGCTCGTGTCCGCGAAGCTGCCCGAGGCCCTGCGCACGGGCGCTCCGGTGGAGGGGCGGGGTGGCTCCATTGATCTGCTCGGGTGGTATCGCCAGGAGTTCCTCTCGCCCCGTGCTCCCGCGCCGAGCCCCATCGCCGCGGACTACGAGGACCGGGCCGTCCGCAACTTCCTGCGCACCCAGGCGCTCGTGACGAGCGGCACGGTGGGCCTGCTCGAGGCCATGGTGTCCGGCCCCCGGCCGTTCGAGGAGCTGGCGAAGGCCACCGCCTCCCAGCCCGAGGCCCTGCGGGTGCTGCTCGGAGTGCTCGTGTCCATGGGGCTCGTCCGTCAGGAGGGCGATGCCTTCGGCTTCTCCGAGCTGGCCGGACGCTCCCTGGATGCCACCAGCTTGCCGTACTTCCAGCGCGCGCTGCCGGCCACCATGGACTACTGGGAGGCTTTCGCGCACCTGGACGAGGCCGTCACCCAGCGCAAATTCCGTCTGGATCTGCGTGACCCGGAGACGGCGAAGCGCATCTACCAGCAGAACGCCTCGCGCATCACCGGCATCTTCGTCTCCCACCTCAAGCTGGGCCGCAAGGCGGCGGAGCTCGTTGCGAGCATGCGCCCGCTGAAGGACGCACGGGTGCTCGACGTGGGCACCGGCTCGGGTGTCTGGGGCGCCGCCTTCGGACTGGCGGACCCCTCCGTGCACGTCACCTACCTGGACTCCGAGCACGTCCTGGAGCAGGTGAAGCCCAACATCGCGAAGCTCAAGCTGGAGGGGCGCGCGCGCTATTGGGCCGGGGACTGCCTCTCCGTGGACTATGGCGAGTCCCAGTACGACATCATCCTCCTGCCCCAGGTCATTCCCGCGCTGCCTCCCGAGGAGCTGCCGCGCCTCTTCGGGCAGCTCGCCCGCGCGCTGCGTCCCCGGGGCCTGCTCCTCATCTCCGGCTACCTGCTGACGGACCGGCGCGATGGGCCCCTGGACGCGCTCTACTTCGCGCTGCGCCGCTACGTGTCCAACGAGGGCGACGTGCTGTCCATGCCCGACTTCCGCCGGCTGCTCGAGCCCGTGGGCCTCACGTCCTCCCGTGGTTTCGAGATGCCCATCCAGCAGGTCGTCGTCGCCTCGCGCGGGGACGTCCCCTGGCCCGAGGCCGCCCCGGCCCGTTGACGTCTTTCTCTTCCTTCCCGCCTGGACCGACATGGACCTTCTTCGCTCGTTCTTCATGGAGGACTACCTCGAGGGCTCGCGCTTCACCGCGCGCTACAACCTCGGCGAGTCCGGTGCTCGGCCCCGCACCGTGGGCGAGCTGCTCACCGGCTCCGGCGTCAGCCCCCAGCAGGCCATGGACACGTTCCTGTCCACCCTGCTGCGCGACAGCCCCAACTGGGGCCGTGCCGATCTGCGCGACCTCGTGGCCGCCATGCACCCCGGCACCACGCGCGACAACGTCCTCATCACCACCGGCACCAGCGAGGCCCTGCTGCTCCTCTTCCGGCAGCTCCAGCCTCGCAAGGTGGCCCTCGCCTGGCCCGCCTTCCAGCTCCTCTACGAGCTGCCCATGCAGCAGGGCGCGGAGATCGTCCGCCTGCCCGTGCGCTGGGACGCGCGCGGCGTGCCCTCCGTCGATGCCGATGAGTGGCTCGCCCTGCTCGAGCGCGAGTCCCCGGACGTCGTCATCATCAACAACCCCCACAACCCGAGCGGCCTGGTGCTCGAGCCGGCGTTGCTGGACCGTGTCTCGCGTTGGGTGGATACGTCCGGCGCCACGCTCGTGGGGGACGAGCACTACCGCTTCCTCTCCTCGGAGACCGAGGTGCTGGGCGCCACCGTGTACCGCCCGGGCACGCGCTCCTTCGTCACCGGCTCGTTCATCAAGTGCCTCGGCTGTCCGGGGCTGCGCATCGGCTGGTGCGTCGGCGATACCGCCATGCTGGCGCGCATGCAGAACGAGAAGAACTACACCACGCACACCGTGAATCCCGTCACCGAGTGGATCTCCCACGAGGTGCTCAAGGACCTCGGCAGCCCCGTGCTCACCGAGGCACGCGAGGACTGGCGGCGCAACCGGCGCGCCCTGGCCTCCTTCCTGGAGCGCTCCCAGGGCGTGTACGGCGTGGCTCCGGCCGGAGGCCTCGTCACCTGCATCGGCGTGCGCGGCGTGGCCGGCCCGAAGGAGTTCGAGGCGAAGCTCCAGGCGCTCGGCGAGGCCGGGGTGTTCGTGCTGCCGCTCAGTGCCATGGAGCACGGCGAGCCCTCGGGCACCCATCCGCTGGAGCGCGGCCACGGCTTCCGCCTGGGCCTGGGCATGTCTCCCGAGCGCTTCCCCGAGGCCCTGGATGCCATCGAGCGCGTCACCCGCGGCTGAGCGGTCCGCGCTCCCCTACAGCAGCGAGGAGAAGGCGTGCGGGCGGTCCGCGTACTCCGGATCCGACAGGAGGAGCGCGTGGACGCGGCCCTGCGCGGTGGTGGGCACGGCCGGGAAGAGGTGGTGCGTGAGGTGGTACTGGTCGTTGCGCGGGAAGAGCACGCGGTTGAGCAGGCCCCACCGGAAGATGTGGTTGCGCGAGCGGTGGAACTCGTCCGCCTCGCCGATGATGCCCGCGTGGTCCACCGCGTCCGACCAGTAGCGGATGACCTGGTAGGCCACGAAGTAGGGCAGCCCGTAGAAGAGCAGGAAGTTCTTCCAGCCGATGCCCCACTGGGCCAGCGCGAGCAGCCCGGCCAGGAAGGCCCACCGGCCCAGTGTCACCGGCCATGGATCCGTGCGGCTCCACAGCACCGGGCGCACGAAGGACGGCAGGTGGCCGAGCAGCAGCGGCTTGAGCAGGTGGCGCCGCGCGAAGTGCTCCGTGGGCTCGGCGAACCCGAACTTGCGCCGGGGCACGAAGTCCAGGTCCTTCACCGGGTCCCCGAGGTGCTGGTGGTGCGTGAAGTGCTCGCGCGTGTAGGGCTCCAGCGCCGTCAGGTCGATGATGGCCAGCACGTGCCCGAAGACGCGGTTGGCGCGCTTGCCGCGCACGAACATGCCGTGACACGCCTCGTGCAGCATGTTGCCGAGCGCGCGGAACCGCGTGGCGATGAAGAAGGCCACCAGAGGGTAGAGGCACCCGCCCACCACGGGATTCGCGTTCAGCAGCGCGTGCGCCGCCACCGCCGCGCCCACGCCCAGCCCGATGTGGAACGCCAGGTGCCCGAGCCCCGCGGCCTTCGAGTGCGCGTGGTTGCCCAGCCGGGCCACCTCGCGCGCGTACTTCGCCCTCAGCCGCGCCGCCTCCGAGCTGGATCGCTCCCGCACGGCGGACGCCGGGCCATCGCTCGTGTCGCGGGGGCTGTCCAACGGCGCCAGGGCCATGCCGCCTTCCAAGGAAATGGAAAAAGTGTAATCCGAGCCTAAGCCGAGACTGCTGGTGTGGGCAAGCCAGCGGGGTCCAGAAGGGCATGGCGCGGTGTGTCAGGAGCCCCGGCGTCGCCCCGCCACGCGCGACTGATCAGGGGTGCAACCGTACCTTCAGACGTTCCACATCGGCATTGGGCCGCCCCAGGAGAGCATCGAGCAGTCGTTCCTCGATGGCCTCCTGTTCCCAGACCGCTGCCCGCTCGAGACCCACACACTCCTGGGGTTCAGCGGCTCGCTCATTGCCAGCGGTGTCGAAGATCGTGCAGCGGCGGAAGTCTCCCAGATCCTGCATGAATCGAACGAGAGGCTGGCACAGGTGCTCCTCGAGCGCTCTCCACCCCATCATCTCCCATGAGTCCAGAGCCAGATGGCGCACAGCTGTCTTGAAGAGTACGGGTCTTGACGCGATCCCATCCAGATCCGAATCCGGGCTCATGGTTCTGTGTTGATAGAAGGCCGCATACGGTGATTCGAGCAACCTTCCGTAGCCGTAGGAACCATCCGCGAGAGCAATCCTGACAAATGAGCCTGGTTTGTATTTCTGCTTTCGCATTCCTCAATCTCCGGTGTACGGGTACAGCTGGCCCCATTTCTTCGTGGCGGCATCGTGAAACAGCCTGCCCAGCGGATTGTCTTTCGCCACGCCGCGATTGAGGTTCTCGGTTCGATGCAGTCCTCGGGTTTCGGACTGGGCTCCTCCAAATGAGTCAATCAACTGTTGCTCTCTTCCACGAGTTCGCCAATAAGCGATATCGCTATATCTGTTGACGTAGTCAACTGCGGTTCCGGTATCGAACTGATCAAGCACGGCCTGCCGGAATCCGGGGGTTTTCGGTTCATCATTTTCATCAACATGATGGTTCGAATCACGTGCATCAACAGCTTTTTCAGCCTGCGGCCGGAGCGGTCTATTCAGGTCGACAACCATGCTTGTTCGCCCAGAATAATGGCGGTTGGTCCTCAAGTTGAACTTCGTATAGGTTGCATAGATGCGGCCCAAACGTTTCTTGTCTCCATCACCATCTGGAGTTGGCAATGGCGCGGGGGACGAATGGGGCCCGAACACCGGCTTCATCTCAGACGTGTGCGCAGGTGTTGTATTGGTGGCACCGGTCTTCGGCGCGTAACAACCCTGCACCCAACCCTGGATGTCACCGAAGTGCGTTCCGTAGAATGAGTCCGCAATGTCAATCGGGGTGGCCACTCCGTCCATGGCCGCCTTGACGGTCAGGCAGACCAGTACAATGCTTCCTCCTGCCGCAACAACCGCGCCGCCAGCCACGAGGGGTTTTCCCGTCGCAGCGGGAGCCCCTGCTTCTGCCACGGTCGTGGCTCCTCGTGGTACGAGCTGGAGCACGGCGCGAGGAATGCCATTCCCCAATCCTTCGCCGGAAATACCCTGGAGCGGCGTCGGCGGGGAGGGTGCAGCGGTTGACGCTGGCAGAGCCGCCTGCTGCGCTAGCCGCACCGGCGTGGAGTGGATGCCATTGGAGCCGTGGCTGATGCCGGGACGAACGCTTCTTGCCACGCCGCTGCATCCTGCGACGAGCATGGATAGCAGCAGCGCCACCGTGCGCAAAGGCGCCACTGCCATGTCAGGCGGCGGCGCGCGGAGGCGGTGCGAGCTGCGTGGGCAGCGTCACCCCGGGCCGTGCCGCGAGGAGGAGTTCCTGCGTCGGCAGCGGCAGGCACACCGTCGCGGTGAGTCCCACGTCCGCCAGCAGCGCAGCGTACTCCGAGTGGGACAGCAGGTCCCCCTCGTTGGTGAGGAAGCGCCTCAGCCCGAAGTAGAGGTGGTCCAGCGGGCCGTCCCGCCGCTCGTGGAGCACGTACTCGGCGATGACCAGGATGCCCTCCGGCTTCAGCGCGCGCGCCACCCGGCGGAACATGTCCGGCAGGGACTCGGGCCGCAGCACGTTGAGCACCTGCGGCAGGATGATGAAGTCGTACGCGGCCTCGCCGAAGTCCTGCGTGAAGAGGTTGCCCGGCCAGAAGCGCGCCTGCCCCAGCGCCTTGAGCTGCTCCACGTTGCGCCGCGCCTGCTGCAGCACCACCTCCTGATCGAAGTAGGTGACGTGCGCCGTGGGCTCCGTCCGCGCGAACGCCACGCCCCACACCCCCGAGCCCGTTCCAATATCCAGCACCGACGCGCCCGCCAGCGGACGCACCTGCGCCAGCGTCGCCGCCGCTCGCCGGCTGAGCTGGAAGTGCGAGGCGAACACCGCCGTGATCTGATTCGAGTTGTCCGCGTAGAAGCGCCGGCTCACCTCGGCGTCCTTCAAGTCCAGGATGAAGCGCTCGTGCCGCACCGTCTCCTCGAGCCGCTCCAGCGCCTCCCAGTACTGCGCGGACACGGAGAAGGAGCGCAGCAGGTACGGCAGTGCCTTGCCGTCGAGCACCTGCCGGGCCTCCTCCGTGAGGCCGCTCGTGGTGCCCTCGGTCCGCGTGAGGCCCAGGTGCTCCAATACCTCCAGCACCCGCCGCAGGCCCCGCTCGCTGGCCCCCGTGGCCGCCCGCAGCGCCGCCTCGTCCTTCGCGCCCGTGGCGAGCTGCTCGAGCAGCCCCAGCCGGCCCGCCGTCACCAGCAGCCACGTGCGCGCCGCACTGCGCGCGAACCGGTCGAAGAAGTCCTCCGCCTCGGGCGGGGGCGCGGGCACCGCCTCCAGGAAGAGCCGCCGGTAGTGCTCCAGCACGTCCCAACGCTGGCCCCCGGCGGTGACGGGCTCTCCCGTCTTCACCGCCTCCTCCAGGTGGCCGATGGGGCCCCACCAGCGCGCCGCCTCCCTCAGCCGCTCCCGGAACGCCGCATCCTTCAGGAAGGTGGCCACCGGCTTCGTCACCGAGAGGCCTCGCGCCTCGTCCATGTGCACCAGCCCCAGGCACACCAGCAGCTCCACCAGCGACCGCACGCCCCGCACCGGGGCCCCCACCTTCCCGGCCAGTGCGTCCACCTTCACTGGCGTGCCTTCTCCCTGCACGGGCAGTGCGTCGAAGAGGCCCAGGCTCAGCGACGTCCGCAGCAGCGCGGACTCGTTGGAGGCGTTGCGCGCCCAGAAATGCAGAGACTGCGCCAGGGAGGGGGGCGTGGCGCTCGGGGGTGCCGACATCGATTCCTCGTGGGGGAGGGGGGACTCCAGCTTCGCGCCTTTGCCCCATCTGGAGCAACCTCCCCGGTTTCCCGGGGATAACAGGCTCGCGGGATTCTGCGTTACCATGGGCCCATGACTCCACGAGTGATGACGGCAGGTGAGGTCGAGCAGCTTCTTCTCGGCGACTCCCGGGTCCAGGACGTCTGCGTGGCGGGCGAGGGGCGTGACGCGGTGGCCTGGGTGGTTCCCCAGCGCGGAGCGAAGGCGGACGCGTTGTCCGCGCTCCTGAGGGAGCAGCTGGGCGAGGAGGCTCCTCCCGTCACGTTCCTCGATGCCATTCCCCTGCGGGCGTCGGGCGAGCCCGATCTCGAGGCCCTCTCGCGCCTGAAGCCCGTCACGCCGGCCGTGCTGCGTCAGGTGGAGTCCCGCTTCCGTCAGGCCGGTCTCGAGGCCGTGGCCCTGGCCGGCCCCCGTCAGGCTCCGGAAGTCTTCGAGCCCATCGACGAGCTGCTCCCCGAGTCCCTGCGTCCCCGCACCGGCGCGGCCGCCGAGCCCCAGGCCAGCGATGCCTCGGCGGCGGCGGACAAGGGCTCGGGGCGGCCGTCCCTCGTCGACGGCGGCCCGCGGCGCCATGCTCCCGGCAACCCGGCGGTGCTCACCGACGTGCTGCGCCGCGCCGCCGAGCAGTACGCCGATCGCCCCATCACCTTCATCGACCTGGAGGGCCAGCGCGAGACGCTGCGCTACGCCGATCTCTGGGACGAGGCCCTGCGCATGCTGGGCGGGCTCACCGCGCTCGGGGTGAAGCGCGGGGACCGCGTCATGCTCCTGCTGGAGCGGCCCGGCGACTACATCCGGGCCTTCTGGGCCTGCACCCTCGGTGGCGTGCTGCCCGCGCCCATGGCCGTGCCACCCTCGTTCGACCGTTCCCACGCGGGTGTGGCCCGGGTCCTCTCCGTGGTGGAGCGGCTGGGCGGGCCCCTCGTGCTCGCCGGGGCCGAGGGCGCCGCCGCGCTGCGGGCCATGGGCGTGCGCGCCGTCTCGGTGTCGGACGTGGACCGCTCCACGCCGGGGCAGGTGGTTCAGCTCTCGCCCTCGGATCCCGCCATCCTGTCCTTCACGTCCGGCAGCACCGGCAAGCCCAAGGGCATCGTCCTCTCGCAGGACAACATGGTGGCCATGTACGGGTCCATGTGCTCCGGCGGCTGGTACGAGGAGGGCGACATCGGCCTGGGCTGGATGCCGCTCGACCACGTGGCCGGGCTCAACTACCTGCACATGACGGCCCTGTGCACGGGCACCCCGCAGATCCTCGTCGCGCGCGACTACATCCTCGCCGACATCCTGCGCTGGATGGACCTGCACTCCGAGTTCCGCGCCACCGTGAGCTGGGCGCCCAACTTCGCCTTCGGCCTCGTGGCGGACCGGCTCTCCAAGGGCGAGCGCCGCGCGTGGGACCTGAAGTGCGTGCGCGTGCTGGGCAGCGCCGGTGAGCCGCTCGTCGCCGAGACCATGCAGCGCTTCGTCTCCCAGCTCGTCCAGGACGGGCTGCGCGAGGACGCCGTCTGCCCCATGTGGGGCATGGCGGAGACGGCCTCGCTCTTCACCTCCGTGCGCGGCGTCCACACCCACGCGGGCGAGCCCCATGTGGACCTCGGCCCGGCGCTCTCGGGCGGCGCGCTGCGCATCGTGGATGAGCAGGACGCGGTGGTGCCCGAGGGCACGGTGGGCCACCTCCAGGTGCGCGGCGCCGCCGTGCTGGCCGGCTACCTCGCCGACCCCGAGCTCAACGCGAAGTCCTTCACCCAGGACGGGTGGTTCCGCACCGGCGACCTGGCGGTCGTCCACGACGGCCACATGGCCATCGCCGGGCGGCAGAAGGAGCTGCTCATCGTCAACGGCAACAACGTCTACCCGCATGAAATCGAGGCGGTGGTGGAGCTGGTGCCGGGAGTGCTGCCGTCGTACGCCGCCGCGTGCCCCACGCGCGTGGGCGGGCTGCAGACGGACGAGGTCATCGTCTTCTTCGTGCCCGCGCCGGATGCGCCCCCCCTCGGCGAGCTGCTGCGCTCCATCCGCGAGGCCGTGGCGCGGGCGCTCGGCATCCAGGTGAGCTACCTGGTCCCGGTGAAGACGCACCAGGTGCCCAAGACGGAGCTGGGCAAGCGCGGGCGCACCGAGCTGCGCCGCCGCTTCGAGTCCGGTGAGCTCGCCGCCGAGCGCCGGGAGGCCGAGCGCGTCCTCGGTGGGCCCGCGACGCTGCCCCGGTGTCTGGCCGTGCCGAGCCTCACGCCGCGTCCCCAGGTGCCGGCCGGCGTCTCCGTGCTCTCCGGCACCGTGCTGCTGTTCTCGCCCTCCGGTTTCGCCACCGCGCTGAGGGAGACGATCTCCCGCCCGGTGGAGTGGGTGGCGCTGGCGCCGGACGCGAACCCGGTCCACGCGCTCGAGAGGCTCGACGCGCAGAGCCTGCGCTTCGAGGATGTCGTCTACGTCATGGGCCGCGAGGAGGCGTCCCGCGCGGGAAGCGCGGAGCTGGCGCGCTCCCTGTCGCCCCTGCTGCGGCTGGTGCAGGGGCTCACCGCGAGGGCCGCGTCCACGCCGGTACGGCTGTGGGTGGTGGCGCCTCGGGCCGAGGGCACCTCCTTCGACGCGGCGCCGCTCCTGGTGCCGGGCCTGCTCTGGTCCGCGAAGGCGGATGCGCCCAACCTCTCCGTGCGCCTGCTCTGGGTGCCCTCCGAGACGCAGGACGCCGCCGCGTTCGTGGCCGGAGAGCTCCAGGGCCTGCGCTCCGCGCGCGAGGTGTCCTTCCATGACGGACAGCGCTGGGAGCGCGGCTTCTCGCCCTGGGTGCCCTCGCGGCTCGACGGGGCGCGGCGGCTGCGGCGCGAGGGGCTGTACCTGGTGACGGGCGCGCTCGGTGGCATCGGCCAGGCGTGGGCGCGCCACCTGAAGCACTCGCTCGGCGCGAAGCTGGTGCTGGTGGGCCGCCGGGCCCGGGACGCCGCCGCCGAGGCCCTGGAGCGGGAGCTCGGGGCCACGTACGCGCAGGCGGACGTCACCGACGCCGCCCGGCTGCGCGCGGTGCTGGACGAGGCCGAGTCCCGTCATGGCCGGCCCTTCGACGGTGTCTTCCACTTCGCCGGCAACTTCGAGCCCGTGCCCTTGGAGGCGGAGACGCCGGAGACGTTCATCCAGCACGCGGCGGCCCACGTGCTGGGGGCCCTGGCGCTCGCCGAGGCCTTCCAGCCGCGGCCCGAGGCCCTCCTCTTCTTCGCCTCCTCGGTGATGGGGACGGTGGGCTGGTACGCCACCAGCTACTGCGCGGCCACCGGCTTCATCGACCGCTTCGTGGAGCAGCTGGCGGCCCGGGGACGGCACGCGGTGGCGGTGTCGCTCGGCCCCGTGAAGGCCACGGGCATGGCGCGCACCCTGCGGGCCTCTCCCGTGGGCTCGCGCACGCTGGAGCCCCAGCAGGTGCTGGCCGCGCTCGTGCTCGCCCTGGAGTCCGGCCGGACGCACGTGCTGGTGGGCGTGGAGGGCTCGGCTCCGGCGTGGCGTGCCGCCGGCCTGGGCGCGGGCGAGCCCCTGGAGCAGGCCCACGTCTTCTTCACCCAGGCCTCCAGCCCGGGCCCACTCCCGGTGAAGGGCGAGCCGGGCGTTACCGCGCTGCACCCGATGACGGCCCTCCCCCGGCGTGCCGACGGGAAGGTGGACGTCGAGGCGCTCGCCGCGGAGACGTTTGGCGAGGGCGTTCCCACCGGGCCCCTGGAGGAGATGCTCGTGGAGGCCTTCCGCGAGGTGCTGGGCGTGGACGCGGTGGGCGTGCACTCCCACTTCTTCTCGCTGGGCGGCAGCTCGCTCCAGGCCACGCGCGTCATGGCGCGCATCCAGGAGCGCCTGGGGCTGCGGCTGCGCGAGAGCGTGCTCTTCGACCAGCCGAGCGTCTCGCGGCTGGCGGCCCATCTCCAGGAGCTGGTGCGCAAGAACCCGGCGGACGTGTCGCAGCTCTCGGATGAGCAGGTGGAGCTGATGCTGCGCGTGCTCGGGACGGGTTGACCGGGGTAGGTTCACGTCCCGTCGGACATCGGGAATCAATCGAGAATCAGGAGTTGGCTTTGACGTTGGTTCGGCTCACGTTGCAGAGCGTCCTGGCACGTCCTCGGAGCTGGGTGGTCGGGTTGCTGGCGGCGGGAGCGGCGGTGCTGCTCACGCCGGGGCTCGCGCTCGTGGAGAGCATCGCCGAGGGCACGCGCCGCAGCCTCGTCGAGAGCGGCACGGGGGACCTGCAGGTGTACCACTCGGGCTCGACGGGGGTGCCGCTGATGCTGGTGGGCCCCAGCGGCGAGGCGGAGCTCACCCCGCTCGAGGACTACCCGGTCGCGGAGGCCGCCCTGCGCTCGGTGGAGGGCATCCAGGAGGTGGTTCCCCTGGAGGTGGGCATGGGCGCGGTGTTCCGGGGCAACTACCTGGACGAGAAGCTGGCCGCGGTCCGGGCCGTGCTCCGCGAGCCCTCCTCCGAGGCGCGTGACGCGCGGCTGGCGCTCCTGGTGGCGGATCTGCGGCGGACGCTGGAGCGCGTGGCCCGGGACGAGCGCAACCGGGAGCAGGCCTTCGCCGCCGAGGCCGCGTTCCAGGAGGACCGGGAGGCGTTGGAGAAGATCGTCTCCGCGGACTTCTGGGCGCGCTTCGCCACCGAGCCCCTGCCGGCCCTGGAGCTCATCGAGAACCGCGTGGCCCGGCTGGCCGGGGAGGGCGAGTCGGTGTCCCTGGACTACCTGGGCACGGACCTGACGCGCTTCGCCGGGGCCTTCCCGCGCTTCGAGCTGCTCTCGGGGCAGATGCCGCCGCCGGGCAGCCGGGGCCTGGTGCTGGGGCACGCGGCCTACGAGCAGTTCTTCAAGCTGCCCATCGCCTTCCGGCTCGACGAGCTGCGTCGCGCGCTCGAGAAGGGCGCGAGGCTCGCGGACGACGAGGGCCTGCGCACCCAGGTGGAGCGCAACCTCGCGGAGCTGCCGGACCTGCTGTCGCGGCTCGACGTGGAGCGGAGCGGGGCGCTCCAGGTGGCGCTGGCCCGTGCGCTGGGACACCCGGGCGAGCTGGAGGCACTGCTGAAGGAGTTCCTCTCCCTGGACGACGGCAACTTCGACGCGCGCTACAAGCTCTTCTACGCCGAGCTGGCGCCCCACCTGCCGCTGTACCGCATCAAGCCCGGGGAGACGCTCTCCCTGCGCAACCCGATGAAGCTCGGCTCCAACGTGCCGGTGAAGGTGTGGGGCACGTTCCGCTTCCGCGGGCTGGGCGGCGACAGCAGCCGCGTCAACACCACCTCGCTCGTGGACCTCGTCACCGCGCGCCAGCTGGCCAACCGGCCGACGCGGGCCGAGCTGGCGGAGGCCCGGAAGCTCATCGACGAGCTCGGCATGTCGGACGCCGCGGCACCGGCCGGGGACGAGCCGTTGGGCACGTTGACGATCGTCGACGCGGAGCCGGTGAAGGCCTCGGGCGGGGAGCTCGTGGTGGACAGGGACGTGCTGGCGGACACCTTCACCGAGGAGGAGATGAAGGACGGGAGCGTGCTGCAGGCGGCCCTCGTGCTGCGGCCCGGCGCGGTGCCCGAGGAGGTGACGGCGCGCATCCAACGGCTCGCGGGCGAGAAGAAGCTGCCGCTGGCCACGGTGAGCTGGCAGGAGGCGGGCGGCTTCGTCAGCGGCGTGGTGGGGATGGGGCAGGTGCTGCTGTTGCTGCTCGCGTTGATGCTGGGAGGTTTCGTGCTGCTGCTGTCCACGGGCACGCTGCTGCTGCTGGCCAAGGAGCGGGTGGGGGAGGTGGGGACGCTGAGGGCCATCGGCATGCAGCGCCGGGACGTGTTCTTCTCGCTGCTGCTGGAGGGGCTGCTGCTCGGCGGCGTGGGCAGCCTGTTGGGCGCGGTGGCGGGCGCGGCCCTGCTGTCGGCGGCGGTGGGCCAGGGAATCTCCGTGAGTGACGAGTCCTTGCAGTTCTTCCTCGGAGGGCCGGTGCTGTATCCGCAGTTGAAGGCGTGGCACGGAGGCCTGGTGGTGGTGGGGATGACGTGGGTGGTGGCCTGGGCGTCGCTGGTGCCCGCGTGGCGGGGCAGCGCGGTGGCGCCGGTGGTGGCGATGAGCCGGAGGGGGGACTAGCCATGCTCTCACTGCTGCGCATTGCGTTGCGCAACCTCTTCGTGGACCGCGAGCGGGCGCTGCTGCTCTTCCTCGTCATCGCCAGCGGCAGCGCGGTGCTGGTGGGGGTGATGTCGCTGAAGACAGGCGTGGCCGCGGCCCAGCGCGAGGCGGCGAGGACGCTGCTGAGCGGGGACGTCAACGTGGGGGGCTACTTCAAGGTGCACCCTGACACGCTCGCACCGGTGCTGGGAGACACGCCCCGGGTGCGGAGCGTGGTGGAGCCGCTCGTCCCGGCCGGCTGCGGCCTGCGCGAGCGCGGGCGCGGCTATGCCACCGTGGCGGCGGGCCGGCACCGGGTGCGCTCCTTCCTGGTGGGCCTGGACGCGGGACATGAGCGCGAGCTCGTCCAGGCCATGGCCACGCGGGAAGGCTCCGTGGCGGCACTGGAGCGCACGCACACGGTGGCGCTCTCCGCGCCCCTGGCCCGGCAGCTCCAGGTGAAGGTGGGTGACGTCACCACGCTCTACACGCAGCTGGTGGGAGGGAAGAACAACGCGCTCGACGTGGAGGTGGCCGCCATCACCGAGCCCATCGGCCTGCTGGGCGAGTCCTCGGGCATCCTCGTGTCCAACGCCACCCTTCGCGAGCTGCACGGCTACAGGCCGGAGTCCGCCAGCGTGCTGCAGCTCACCTGTGGCGGGGAGACGGACGTGGACGCCCTGGCGGGCACCGTGCGCGAGGCACTGCGCACCTCGGGCTTCACGGTGCTGCCAGCCTCGCACGAGGCGTATGGCGACAAGCTGGCGCCGCTGCTGCGCGAGGGCTGGGCGGGCCAGCGGGTGGACGTCACCACGTGGCGGGACGAGTCCTCCTTCCTGTCCTTCGTGACGGACGGACTGGGGGCGCTCGCGGTGCTGGTGGGAGTCATCGTCTTCGCCGTGGTGGTGCTGGGCCTGTTCGTGTCGCTGAACGTGTCGGTGCGCGAGCGCACGCGGGAGATCGGCACCCTGCGCGCCATGGGCATGCACCGCCGCTCGGTGGTGGGCATGTTCGTGCTCGAGGGCATGCTGTTGGGCGTGCTGGCCTCCGCGAGCGGGGCCGCCATGTCCGCGCTGCTGTGCGTGGGGCTGCGCGGCTCGGTGCCGCTGCCCGAGGCGATCTCCAACTTCTTCTTCAGCGGGACGCTCCCGCTCCAGCCCGAGCTGCCGCACGCCGTGGTGGCGGTGGTGCTCGTCACCGTGGGCGCGGTCCTGGCTTCCATCATCCCGGCGGCCCGAGCCGCCTCGCTGTCTCCCCGCTCCGCCATGGAGTTCCTGTGATGAC
Organism: Archangium sp.; assembly: GCF_057119385.1. Taxonomy (NCBI): domain Bacteria; kingdom Pseudomonadati; phylum Myxococcota; class Myxococcia; order Myxococcales; family Archangiaceae; genus Archangium; species Archangium sp. The sequence goes on from NZ_DBNGVP010000082.1 coordinate 38,984, forward strand.
CTCTCGCGCCTTCCTGTCGTCGTGTCTGCTGGCCCTGCTCACCCTGCTGCCCGCGGCGGCCCTCGCGGACACGCAGCCGTCCGCGGATGACCTCCTGCGCCTCATCGACAAGCGTCTGTCCTTCACGAGCGACTACAAGGGCGTGGTCCGCATCCGGGAGATTCGCAAGGACGGGCAGGACCGGCTCGTCGAAATCAACGTCTACCGGCGGGACAAGACGAGGGACCTGGTGTTCCTCACGACGAAGCCCAAGCACATGGCGGGCAGCGGGTACCTCCGCATCAGCAACAACCTGTGGGAGTACAACCCGACAGTGGGGCAGTGGGAGCGGACCACGGTGCGCGCGAACATCGCGGGTACCTTCACGTGCGAGTCGGACTTCGATCGCTCGCGGCTGGCGGAGGACTACACGGCGAAGGACGAGGGCGTGGAGAAGCTCAACGGCACGTCCTACCGCAAGCTGTACCTGACGGCGAAGTCGGGCGCGGAGGTGCCGTTCCCGCTGCTGCGCATCTGGGTGGACCCGGACAACAATCTGGTGAAGCGCATCGGTTACGCGCCGTCGGGGAAGACGCTGCGCACGGACACCATCCGGGCCTACCAGCGCATCAAGGATCCGGAGAGCGGCCAGCAGGTCTACCACTACAAGGAAGTCATCGAGGAGGAGGCCGAGTCGGGGATGAAGATGGTGGTGCGCTACGAGGACGTGCAACTCGCCCCGCTGGACGCCAACATCTTCACCAAGTCCTGGCTCGAGGCCCGCGCGAGGTAGAAGAACCCGGGTTGCGCATGCCCCCTCTCCCTCTGGGAGAGGGCGGGGGGGAGGGTCGTCCCGGTGACTCGACTGGAGAGGTGCGGCAATGCCTGGCTGTTTCGCCACTTCGTGCCTGGTGGGTGAGCGGGGCCCTTTGCGCATGGGCTCGCTCGCGCTGACTGCGCTGGTGTTGCTTTCCGCGTGCGCAACAGGGGGACCCATCAGGGCGGGCATGGCGTACCGCGACCGTTCGTCCGTAGCGGAAGCCGATGACCCGGGCGCGGACGAAGCCGTCTTGTTCAACCTGCCCACGGACTTTCAGCCGGTGCAGGTCAGTGACTCCGAGCTTACGGCCGCCCTGACGACGTTGTGGCTCCACCTCCCGCTGCGGGTCTCCACTCCATGTCCCCCGCTGTACGTTGGCCGGAAGCTGGCGCTGGTGTCCGCGCCTGTTGTGACTGGCGACGCGTGGCAATCCGAGCTGGCGCGGTCCTATGGGCGTTTTTGCGAGCGGCGCGGCACCCCAGGCGACTGTCTGACGCTTTTTGACGACGGGCCTCACCTGGATGCCAGGGATAAGCGCAGCATTGCCCTGGCCCTTGCGGTAGGGCCAGCTCTGGAAGGGCTGGATGCGGAACTACGGGCCATGCTCGACCCCGCGCGGGTGCTGGCTACCCTCAGCTTCACCATGACGGCCTATCTGGCACTCTTGATTGCGCCCGAGCCAGTGACAAAGGGAGTCGCTCTCGCGTTTTCCGCGCTGCTGTGGGGCTACCTGGGGTGGGAGTTCTTCGAGCTGCTGCGCGCCTATGTGCAGCTTCATGAGGACGCACCGCGAGCCACGAGCTTCGCGGAACTGCGAGAGGTGGGCGGCAGGTTCGGAAGAGTCATCGGCCCCAACAGTGTGCGCATCCTCGTCATGGTGGCGACGGCGGCGATCGGTGAAACGGCCACGCTCGTATCGAAAGGGCCGAATCTACCGGGCTTCGGGCAGGCCTCTCGCACGGTGGAATCAGATGTCGGGCTCCGGTTGATGGACGCGGCAACGAACGCCGAGCGCGTCATTGTTTCCGTGAATGAGGGGACGATTCGTATCGTGCTGCCGACCACTGCGGTGGCAATGAGTGCCCGGAACGGTGGGGGCAATCGCCCATCGAACGGAGGGGACGTAACGCCCAAAGGGGAAGCGCCCTCCGCGAGCAGGTATCGCGCATTCAAGTCTTTTGACGCTTTCAAAAATGCCATGGGTTCCGCGGGAGAGGGCAAGGCATGGCACCACATCGTCGAGCAGCGGAAGGTCAATGTTGAGCGCTTCGGCTCAGAAGTTATTCACAATACGGAAAATGTAATCGCGGTAGACAAGGCCAAACATGATGCAATCAGCGCGTACTACTCGACCCGGTCCGACGATACGGGCGGCATGGTGGTGCGCGAGTGGCTCCGCACGAAATCCTACGAAGAGCAGCGTGCTTTCGGATTGATGATCCTGAGGTTGTTTCGAGTCATCCCATGAAAAAAGCACAGATCAAGAAGCTTCCAACGGACGATTTGATCGAACAAGCCAGGACCCTGTCCGCCGAGCGATGGCCTGCGATTCATGCGGGAAAGCCGAAGGAGGCAAACCGCATGTATGACCTTCTCGTTGCGATTCGCCAGGAGCTGCGGGCAAGAGGTAGCGATGCGCAGCGCCACTTATTGAAGTTGCTCGATGATCCAGATCCAGGGACCCGTTGCTGGGCCGCTGGCTCGATATTGGAGTTCGCACCAGCCGAGGGGGAGCGGGTGCTTACGGAGATCATCAAGCATGTAGACGGTCTCGTAGGCTTCTCCGCGACGAGAACGTTGGAGCAGTGGAAGGCAGGCACCTTCAACCCGCCTTGATGTCTTCATTGGGGTGGGTGGTGGCCCTCGCCCGTGAGCAGGTGCTCACGGGGCGAGGGGTGTTGGACTCACCGGCGGAACGGGGGCGCGTCCTTGCGGCGGTCGGCTTTTCTGGCGGGGGGCGTCATCTTGGAGAGATCGACATTGCTGGGGAGGGTGCCGCCGAGCACGTTGATGGCGTAAAGGTAGGCGTAATAGCCATCGCCCCCGGCGCTGATGGAACTCTCGGCGGTGGTCTGCAACGCGCTCTGATCCGTGCCGGCCATCTGGGTCTCCGAGAAGCTGATGGGTGGGTCGATGCGCCAGTAGTTGCCCCAGGGCATCAGGCTCATGAGCTGCGCGTCAGGGGCGAGGATGTTGCCGGCTCCCATGACCTGGATGAGCGGGCTGATCTCATCCCCTTGGGTATCCTTTTCATCCAGGAGCCAGCTCATCGTGCCCCAGTTGTAGTCATCGGAGTTGGCGATTCCCGGATTGAAGAGGCCCGTTCCCAGCGAGAGGAGGAAGACCTCGTCGAGGCTCTCGTAGAGCCCGAGCCGCGAGGCCTCGGCCAGCGCGTACAGGGCGGGGTTGTTGGCCACCATGCCGCCGTCGACGACCCAGCGGCCCGTGGCGCCCGAGCCGCCCGGTGCACCCGTGCCGATCTGCGCCGCGGGGAAGTAGGTCGGCGCCGCGCTCGTCGCCCGTGCCGCCTCCCAGACGTAGTAGTCATCGGCGGCGGAGTTCGCGGCATCCTGCCAGTTGAAGAGATAGGGGCCCACGTTCCCAGGGTTGTTGGTGTTGATCGTGAACCCGGTGGTGAGCACCTGCTTCGGCATCGACAGGCCGGACTGGGCGAGGCTCGCTCGCGCCTGCGAGAGCGTCAGGGTCGCCCCGAACGCATTCTGCAGCCACGGCTGGATGCCGCTCTTCGGATCGTCCGGGTTGGTTCCGTAGTACTTGGCGCCTGCATTCGAGGGGACGAACAGCTCGGACTCGTCATTCAGGTAGAAGTCGAGGATGTCCTGCGCCGTGTACGGGAGCAGGGTGCTTCCGGCGCTCTTGCTGCTGCCGCTGGAGGGCGTCGTGAGCCCGAGCGAGATGATTCCTCCGGTGGACGTCCCCGCGATGACGTCGAAGACCTCGAAGAGCTGCTTCCCACCGAGTGTCGCCTCGAGCTGCTGGAGGATGTAGGCGGGGATGACGCCGCGGATTCCTCCGCCGTCGATCGCGAGAATCCTGCACTTGATGTCTGCCATGTCCGTGTCTCCGGTTTCCTCGCCTCGTGGCAAGGGACGCGCAGCTGCGTTGACAGCCTCACGAACGTGGCACGCGACTCCTCCCCTCGCGAGAGAATTCAACGTTTCAGCTGACCCGGAGTCCGCTCCGTGCGAATCATTTCAGGGCCGGACCGCTTGCGGCACCGTCTCCTCGTGAGGGGCTCGCCCCCGGCTCAGCCACAGCGCCGCGGCGCTCAGCGCGACCAGCCCCTCGCCGAGCCGCACGCCGTAGTTGCCCGGCCATACGCTGCCCAGTCCCACCAACGCCGCCATCGCGCCGAAGCCCACCAGCGCGCCGCTGTTGCCCAGATTGTTGAAGGCCACGAGCCACTCGGGCTCTCCTGCGGCCGCGCGCCGGGTGGCGTGCTCGCGGAAGGCCAGCATGAACAGCGCGAACGCAACGCCCAGCACCACTCCCGAGCCGAACAGCACGGGCGTGGCCCCGGCGGCCTCCGTCCCCAAGAGCGCGCCCGCGAGTGCCATCACCACAGGCGCCACCCGCATCCAGCTAGGTGCCAGCCCCTCACGGGTGCACAGGCCGATGACCACCGTGCTCACGATGGCGCTCGCGTACACCGTCGCGATCAACGCGCTGCCCATCACCGTGGCATCCGCACGGCCGTGAAGGTCCCGGAGCACGTACACCGCGCTGCTCGCCAGCAGGGCGTACGCACCATAGATGGCGAGTGCGCCACTCCACACCGCGCGGCCGCTTCGCGAGAGCGGCCGAGGCGCCTCGGCGGGCTGCCACGTCTCGTCTCCGCTCCCCACCGCCCGGCATGCGGCGAGTGCGAGCGCTCCGAGCACCGCCAGCGCGCAGCCGTTCCACAGGGCCACCCGCGCCTGCGCCGCGCCCGCGCTGACGGCGCCCAGCCACAGCGGTCCGAGCAACATCCCCACGAAGCGCAGGGCACTGCCGAGTTGATCGTTCCTCGCCCGCGCGGCCCCAGCGAGCGCCGTGGCGCGGCGGTCCATCTCCTGGGTCACGTAGTTCGCCACGGCGCGCACGCCCACGTGCGCCGCCGCGTACAGCCACGGGCCCCGCGCGCCGAGCACCACGACGCTCAGCGCCAGCATCGAGAGCACCAGCAGGGTCCCGGCGCGCACGCCGCCCCCGAGGAAGCCGAAGCGCCTGGACAGCCGTACCGCCGCGATGGACGCGACAGTTCCCACCAGGAGGCAGCCCGCGAGCCAACGCTCCTTCGCCGCGGGGACGTTCGCCGCGAAGAAGGCCTGTGCGTGCACGTTCACCAGGCCCGAGAGGAGGAACGAGGTGAGCAGGAGCGCCCCGTTGCGGCGCAGCAGCGTCACCACCACCGCACCAGGGAGGCCACGGTCGCGACGGGCACCAACACCCAGAGCAGCCGGGTGTGCCAGCCCTGCTTCGGAATCGTGAAACCGTGGATCATCGCGAGCGCCGCCGCCGCGAGGTAGCCCCCCACCAGCACGTTGCGCGCCCCGGCCGGCAGCCCCGCCGCGCCCGCCGCCACCAGGTAGAAGAGCGCCGCTCCGTGGGCGGTGGGCAAGCCCTGGAAGCACTCGCGGCCGTCCACCACCACCGTCCCCGTTTCCATGAAACGCGCCAGCCGCCACACCCCCGTGAGCGAGTACGCCACGAGTGCCGCCGTCCACGCACCGCCCACCCCCATCGCGTGGGCGAGCATCGGCGGAACCAGGCAGAACGAGACGGCATCGGCGAGCGAGTCGAGGAAGCCGCCGAAGGCGCTGACCTGCTTCAGCCTCCGCGCGAGCTGGCCGTCGAACACGTCGCAAGGAAGCGCCAGCGCGCCACAGAGCACCGCGGCTCCGAGCTGGCCCGTCAGCGCGAGGTGACACGCCAGCGTGCCGAGCACCACCGACAGGCTGGTGACCAGGCTGGCCGCGTTGAGCTGCTCGAGCACCGGGAAGTTCTTCATTCGGGGGCAACCTCCGGAGCGGGTGCGTCCACGTGGAAGCGGATGAACTTCGCGAGTGCCGTGGAGAACGGCTCCTGGACATAGGGGAGCCCGCGCCGCTCACAGAAGGCGCGGACGAGGGGCGCGGCCCGCCGCAATTGGTGGCGCGGCAGGTCGGGGAACAGGTGGTGCTCGAGCTGATTCTCCAGCCCGCCGAAGACGAAGCGCGCCCAGAGGCCACCCGTGTAGTTGCGGCAGGTGCGGATTTGAAGCTCCGCGAAGGTGAGCGTGCTCGCCTCGGCCTCGGTGAAGGACGGGAGATCGTAGTGGTTCCCGGCGAAGACCGTGTTCAGGTACAACATCCCGATGCAGGTGTGGGCCAGGAAGAGAGGGATCGCCCACGGGCCGAAGAGCAGCGCGAGGCCCGCGCCCTGCAACGAGAAGCCGCAAACCACCAGGCACAGCTCCCGGACGAAGCGCTCACGGTGGAAGCGGTGGCAGTAGAAGCCGTCGCGCAGGCCGAGCAGCAGCAACGACTTGGGCAGGTACTTCCCGCGGAAGCGCGAGAGCAGCAGCAGGTTGGGCGCGGCGATCCACGCATGGGAGAAGCGGCGCTCCCCATCCCACCGCTCCGACTGGTCCCCGTCCACGCCGCGCACGTTGGGCGCCGCGTGGTGCCGGTCGTGCCCATGGCGCCAGCCCGAGACGAACTCGCCCAGGAGCCCCGCCGTCAGGGCCGCGAAGAAGCGGTTCGCCCGGCGGGAGCGGAACGTGCCTCCGTGCGCCGCGTCGTGCATCAGCCAGCCCAGCCGGTAGAACACCAGGCTCGCGAGCACGAACAGCGGGACCGCACCCCACGTGTCCGTTCGCGCGCTGGCCCAGAACAGGGCCGCCGAGCAGGCCAGGTGCAGGGGAAGGCTCACCACCGAGCGCCACGGGGCGTAGGCGTAGCAGCCCGCGGCGCGGACCTCGCGCTTGAGCTCGGCGTAATCCGTGGAGGCCCTCAGCCGAACCATGCCTGCACCGCCGTGAAGAAGAGGGGAGCCGTGAGGATGAGGCTGTCGCAGCGGTCCAGCAGTCCGCCCTGCCCCGGCAGCGCCGTGCCCAGGTCCTTGAGCCCGACCTCGCGCTTGAGCCCGGACACCGTCAGATCGCCCAGCAACCCGAGCCCCGAGAGCGCCGCGCCCAGCAGCGCGCCCTGCGCATGCGTGAAGGGCGTGATGGAGGGGGCCGCCAGCCCCGCCACCAGCGCGGAGATCGCCATCCCGCCGAGCAGGCCCTCCCACGTCTTCCGGGGTGACAGTGTGGGCGCGAGCCTGTGGCGCCCGAGCGCCTTGCCGGTCACGTACTGCCCCGCGTCGCTCGTCATCACCGAGAGGAGGAGCAGCAGCACGAAGCCCGCGGCCCCCGAGGGGCCGGGCAGCGGCCCGTGGAAGAAGAACCAGGGCACGTGGCCGAGCGAGAACACCGTCCACACCACCCCGAGCTGCAGCCGGGCCGCGCGGGCGATGGGCCTGTCGCCGCCGAGGCGCAGCGACGCGAGCGTCAGGATGCCGAAAGTCCAGAACAGCCACAGCCCCGAGACGAGGCGGGCGTTGCCCGTGGCGATGGCCCCGAAATGCAGCGGCACCACCAGGTACGCGAGGGCGTCGAGGCGCGGGTCTCGCTCCGCTCCCTGGGTGCGCAGGTACTCGCGCAGCGTCCACCCGCTGGTCAGCGCGAAGACGCCCAGCGCCGCCCACGCGCCCAGCGCCACGCACAGCCCACCCGCGAGCGCCGGAGGCCACCAGGAGTTGATGGCCTGCCGGATGGGCCTGGCCTCCGCACGCCGCAGCCGGGGATGCGCGAAGGAGATGACACTGCAGGCGAAGATGAAGCCGTAGATGCGGGCGAGCAGCTCGAAGAGTGCTGTCGGCGCAAGGGAGAAGGGCATCATGGCGGGCGGGTGTCGAGAAGACGACGCTCGACCATCGCACCGGGGTCGCTGTTTTACAACGCCACCATCCTGTACGTGCCCTGACGCCGCCAGGAGGAGGGGGGGCGGAACGCAAGGGGCGGGCGCGGGACGGGCCGTCATGGAGCGCTCCTTCGCAAGGAAGGAGCCGACCTGAGCGTCTCGAGGCCTGGCGGTACAGGCCCGCTCTCCAATGCCCGCGCACCAGGACGGCTGCGCGGTGCGCCGTGTTTCTCGGCCCCGTCCACCTGGAAGAAGCGCACCAGTTGCAGCAGGCCCTCCGCTTGCGCCGCCATCTCCTCCGCGGTGCTCGACAACTCCTCGGCGGCCGCCGCGTTCTGCTGCGTCACATCGTTCAGGCCGAGCATCGCCTTGTTGAGCTGTCGGACGCTCGTCGACTGCTCGCCCGACGTTGCGGCGACGCCCTTGACCAGGTGCGACGTCGTGTCGATCGACGGGACGAGCGCCTGGAGCAGGTGGCCGGACTGCTCGGCGATCTTCACGCTGTCCGACGCGACCGTGCTGATCTTCCGGGCGGCGCTCTGGCTGCCCTCCGCCAGCTTGCGGACCTGGGACGCGACGACGGCGAAGCTCTTGCCGTGCTCGCCCGCGCGCGCCGCCTCGATGGAGGCGTTCAGCGCGAGCAGGTTCGTCTGATAGGCGATCTCCTCGATGATGGAGATGTGCGAGGCGATCTGCTTCATGGCCTCCACCGAGGCGGAGACCGCCCGGCTGCTCTTCTCGGCGTCGGCAGCTCCCTTGGCCGCGATCGTCTCCACCTGACGGCTGCTGTCGGCGTTCTTGACGATGGACTCGCTCATGGTCTCCAGGTTGCTGGTCATCTCCTCGAAGGTGGCGGCTTGCTCGGTCGCGCGGCTCGAGAGCGACTGGGACGTCTGCGAGAGCTGTGACGCGGCCGACGAGAGCGCCGCGGCCCCATCGCGGACGTCGGCAATCACCTGCGCCAGCCGATCGGTGCCCTCCTGCTCAATCGAGGTTGGGCTCCAGCGCGATCTGTCCGGAGCCGCGGGACCAGTTGGAGATGTAGCGTCCGGTGGCGTCGGAGCCGGGCGTGTTCACGTACTTCGCATCGAGCCCATCGAACGCATTGGGCTCCCACGTCGTCCAGATGCCGAGCACCTTGGGGTTGGCCTCTGCGACCTTCCGGAGCGCCGCATCCGCCATCCGGCGATCCGTCAGACCGGCGACCTTCTGGGCCACCAACGTCTGAGCGAGCGTCCGGACGGGCATGAACGCGGCGTCGAGCTCCGAGTTGACGATGCGCGCATAGCGCTCGGCCATCTGCGTGACCAGCTGGTTCGCTTGCTCCTCGGCCACCCGCGAGGACTGCCGGCTGACGACGAGAACGAGGATGCCGAGTGAGATGCTGATGACGCTGCAAAGAGCGACGAGGAGCTTCGTCGCGAGGCTCTTGCTGAATTCCATGCGCTCGCGAGTAGCACGGGGGGAATCGCATGAGAGCGAAGGGCCCCTGAGCCGGCGCTCGGATGCCCGCTCGCTTCGGGTGCTGTCCTACCTGGAGCAAGCAACCGCGGGACAAAGGCTCTACACCCGGGCAGCCTCACCATCCGGACTGGCGAGAACGACGACATAGCCGTCCAGGTCCTCGAGCCAGATCTCCCGGTGTTGCGCAGCGGGGTTGACGTGCGGCTCTTCCAGCACCCGCGCGCCCAGACGTCTCACGCGTTCGACGGCGGCATCGAAGTCGTCGATCTCGAACCAGAGGAGGACGCCATGGCCGTGCGGTGCCCGATCGGCGCCTACGAGATTGGGATGCTCCTCGGCATCCCACCGATGCAGTTGGAGCACGAGGGTCTCTCCACTCCACAGGCGGTCATAGAGGAGCCGGTGGGGGTGGTCCGGATCGCCCCCGCGCAGCTGCAGCAGCGTCTGGTACCACGCGCTGCTGGCCTTCACGTCCTTCACCGCGATCAGCGTCTGAGGCCTGACCGTGAGTCGACTGGGTGGATGCATCGAGACCTCGGAGGAGAGAAACGCGCGACGTGGCGTTCTCCGCCGACCCTAACCTGCTTCAGGGAAGTCCGGTAAGGCTCAGGCCGGCGTGATGGAAGAAGGCAGCGAGGACATCGTGTCGGTGGCCCAGGCGCATGAATGAAGCGAGTGCCTGGGCACGCAGCTCGGCGACGGAGTCGGGCGTGGCGTTGCGCAATTCGGCCTTCACCACCCCATTGCAGCCCTCCTCGGGGTTGAGGTCCGGTGCATAGCCTGGCAGCCGCTCGAGGCGGAAGTCCTTGGGGTGGCGGGCGACGAAGTCGAGCGTCTCGGCGCTGTGGGGCTGGTTGAGGCCGTCCCACACGATGGTGAGAGGACGGCCCACCTTCCTGCGGAAGTAGCGCAGGGCCGCGATGATATCCTCGCTGGTGAAGCCTCCCTCCTGGTGGCGCGAATACAGGCGCGCCGGCCTGGGGCTGTAGGGGGCAACGAGGGCGACGATGCTGGAGACTTCGCGCCGCTTGTCACGGCGGCGCAAGATGGGCGGATGCCCGACGGGTGCCCAGGTGGATGCAACGCGGGCCCGAAACGAACTACCCGTCTCGTCCACGAAGGCAATGGCCCGCCCGCTTCTACGAGCCCCCTTCTGATGCGTGGCCAATCGCGCTTGAGCCACGCCTCCACCAACGCGTCGTTACGCTCCTTGGCTCGCGTGCGGGGCTGCTGCGGACTCAGACCCAGCCGGTGAAGGCGCTCGGCCAGGTAGTTGGGGTGGTAGCTCACGCCGAACGTGTGCTGGATGAGATGAGCCACACGCGTGAGCGTCCAGCGCTCGGTAGGAAACCCGCTGGTGCGCGCCCCTGCCCGCACCAACTCCGCCACCTGCTGCCATTCCTCAGCGCTCAACTTCGACGGCCGGCCCGTTGTTACCGCGCAGCTTAGATGAGGGAGAGCGGCCCGGGCGGCCAGGGCCCTGGGCGTGGCCAAGGGGACCTTCTACAGCAAGAGCCGGCGCTACGGGCTCGCCCTCCCGGAGGGCTCGTCTCTGGCCGGGGCGCTCGGCCGTTGGTGAGCTGCCGCGACGGGCTCAGGGGGCCAGCATGATGTTTGGATCCACAGCGGCGGGCCTGGCTTCGGGCGGCCTGGCTTCGGTCCCTCTGAGATAGGCCAATACCGCATCGCGGGTCCCCCATTGGTTGTACACGATGTCGTACACGTAGCCACTCACATCGATGATCTTCGTCGTTCGATGATCGAAGTAGTATTCGGCTTCTCCAGTGAAGATGGTGGCGGCTCCGCCACTTGACTTCACGACATCCTTCTGGCCTTTCGCCACCGAGAACACGGCCTTTTCCAGCACCTGCATCTTGGAGATGTAGAACACCCTGGTATCGGTAGGCTGCATCTCCAGCAGAGCCGCGAACGCGCTCTTCTGTCTCTGATTCAGCGTCGCCACCGCATTGATGAAGCTCTCCCTGGTGTCCCAAGGATACTGGCGGAGCGACCACTTCATGCTGTAGGTACCTTCGACCGACATACTGCTCTGGATGTCGGCATAGAGCGGCACGTTCACGGCCAGCTGGGAAAAAATCTCCCGGGTCGTGATGGCCGTATCCTCGTAGACTGCGGCGCCCCCCACGGACAGGGTCGGCTGTGTGACAGGTATTCGATCCACGATGTTGGTGACGTTTCCGGCCCCATCGACACGGGCGATGATGAGCGCCCCGAGGTTCGGAACGACGTCGACGAGCCTGCTGACCTCCTTGCCGTGGATCTCGAGTCTGCTTGCGAGTTGCTCGAGCGCCGTCTTGGATTCCTCTGGCGACGTCAATGTGACATTCGCGATCTGGACATGCTTGCTCAGATCCAGCTTACCCCCATCGTTGATCAACAGCGGTTGCTCGCTATGAACGGCCGAAGAGCCTACTGCCGACCACGTGACGTTGACCTGATGGCCGATCGGCACTGCGATGGGCCCCCATCTCTGGGTTGAGGCATTCCCCCCCTTCAAGGCCTGTACATACATCTCCTGGTGCTCCGTCTCTCGATCCTGCTGATCCTTGACGACGATTATCACCCTCGCCTGAACGGGAATTGTATTGGATATATCGACCCTGACGTTGCGCTTCACGCAGGCCGTGATGTGGAGCAGGATGAGTATCGGTACGACCAGACGCATGATTGGACTCCTTGTGTGCGTGAGTGAACACACGGACGAGCCCCTTGCGAACAGCGTGCCCACGGTGATGGACGGACACATGACGCCGTTTCCGGCAATCCTTTGCGGCCGCACGCGTCCGGACCAGCGCAAGGTTTTCGCCTTCGAACAAATCGAGCGCAATGGGTGCGGTGAGAGCTCCAGGTCCGCACCTCGGTGCCTCCTGTCACGGTCTCCGCGGGTACCAGAAATTCCGGAGCTTTGACTTCGCTCTGAAAAAAACCGTTTACAATCAAATTTTATACTCCAAGTGGAAAATGTCCCCCCTCCTCTGTGAGGAGTCCCGCCCCATGACACGCCCCTTCATCACCGCCCCCCCTCTGTGCCCTGCTCTCCACACTGCTGATGACAGCCTGTGGGGGCGCGTCCGAGACCGAGCAGGAGGTGCCGGTGGACGCCCTGGGCACCCAGGAGGCGGCCGTGTGCTCCGGTCTGAGCGTCACCACCCTCGCCTTCACGGGCGCCAGCACCGTAAGCCTCCGATCCGGCCCAGGTAGAGCTGGAGCTCGAGGAGCCGCAGAGTGAGCGGCGCGATGACGACGAACACAGCGATGACGAAGGGGGAGCCGGCGTGGTTGGAGGCAGCGCGGCGACCGAGGTGGACACCCGAGGTAGCAGCGCAGGTGGTGCGAGCCTGGCAGGAGGAAGGAGGCACGCAGTCGGCCTTCATGCGCAAGTAC
>NZ_DBNGVP010000083.1:0-16691 GCF_057119385.1 Archangium sp.
CGGCTCCACGACTCGCAGTAGGCGCCGAAGATGTCGCTCAGGCCCTCGTTGAGGGCGCCGGACTCGTTGGAGTAGGTGAGGTTGGACTCGGAGCTGGTCACCGCGTGCGTCAGCTCGTGCACCGTCACGTCCAGCGACTTGCCCAGCGGCGCGGACTGCACGCCATCGCTGTCGCCGTACACCATCTGGGTGCCGTTCCAGAAGGCGTTGGTGTAGTTGCTGCTGTAGTGCACCGTGCTGCGCAGCTGCGCGCCCGTGCCGTTGTACGAGTCACGGCCGAAGTTCACCGAGTAGCAGTCGTAGGTGGTGCCCAGGTGGTTGTAGTTGTCGTCCACGTGGGTGTCACCGGTGGCCGCGCCCCCCTCGGAGCGGCGCAGGGTGCCGGGCAGGCTGGTGCCGTTGTTGGCCGAGTACACCGCGCGGTTCTTCGCCGCGTGGATGTCCGAGGCCACCATCTCCACGCCGCCGGTCAGCGCGTTCACGAACACGTGATCGCGGATGGGCAGGTCCCGGCCCTCGCCCGTCACCACCACCTCGTACACCAGCTTCAGGCGGTTGTCCTTCTCGGAGCGGACGTACATGAGGCTGGCATCGCCCTCGGTGGCGATGTGGCGGCCCACGGTGTTGTCCAGGGCGGCGGCCTTGGCGGCCTCGGCCGAGACGCGGGCCTTGGCCGGGACGATCTCGCCGTCACGCGCCGAGCCGTTGGCCATGAAGATCTTGCCGCTCGGGTCCTTGTGGATGATGAGCTCGCCACCGAACACCGGCAGGCCGTTCTTGGTCTGGCCATAGCGGATGTGCGTGTTGCCCTGCTCATCCACGGTGGTGCGCTTCATCACCAGGTCAGCGGCGTCGAGGCGGAAGGCCGCGGCGATGCCCTGCAGGCCATTGGCATTGTCCAGGTTGCCCTTGAGCATGAAGGGAACGCCGTCCTCGTTGGCGCCGGCGATCTGGGCGGAGGGCAGCGCGGCGAGCGCGGCCCGCACGTCACCGAGCGAGTCGGCGGTCACATCGGACTTCGGAGCGCCATCGGGCAGCTGCGAGTTGTCGGCCTCGCAGGCAGCGAGGGGAAGGGCGAGCAGCGCGGCGGCAAGGAAGCGAGTGCGAAACACAGGGGTTTCCTCCTGTTCAACGGCGGGGTGCCGTCGGACGGAGGAGCTATGAGCAGGAACCGGGCCAACCTATCAATCGTGGAAATACCAGCCTTTACACATCACCCAGCTCAGCCAGTGGAGCGCGGATGTCACCCTCAACGCGTTCCGCTCTGCATCAGGTGTTTACACTTCTCGATGAAAGTCTCCTGATTCCAATGACTTTCATCCCCCCCACAGGAGGCGTCCTGATTTCAGACAGAGGTGTCCTGACTCAAGACACCCAATAGTTTGCCCTGAAATTGTTTGTCCTGCAAGCGAAAAGACGGCGATCGAACGAGCCCTCGACACAGGGCCGTCACGTTTCCGTCTCCCCCCACGCCCCCCATCTTTGGAAGTGGATCGTCCGGGAGGTGACGCCATGGGGAAGAAGGGCCTGCTGAGCGCGAGGGATTTCAGCTCGCTGTCGATCAAGGATCTGCTGGAGGCGCGCGAGGCGTACCACGTCCACCTGGCGCACCTGGATTCGGTGGTGGCGACGGCCATCGGGCGCTACCGGATCCGCCGGGGAGATCCCGACGCGGAGAGTCCGGGTGCCCCCGCCCCGAGCAGGAGCACGGAGCCCCGGACGCTGTCCAACACGGTCGTGCGGCACTGGTCCTGGCCGTGCGTGCTGGTGTTCGTGGAGGAGTGGATGACGCCGGAGCAGCTCGCCCATCTGCCCGAGCAGATGGTCCCCCCGCTGCTCTACCTGCCGGACGGCCGGGTGGTGCCCACCTGCGTCATCCTCGCCGAGCGCCAGCAGCGGGAGCCCGCGCCCTTGCGGACGCTCGCCTTCACCTCGGGGCTGGTGGGCGGCGGCTACCCGGCGCTCACGGACGTGCAGGGACGCCAGCACCTGGGGACGTTCGGATGCCTGGTCACGGATGGAGACTCCATCCATGCGCTCACCAACCGGCACGTGGTGGGAGAGCCGGGCCGCGAGGTCCATACCCTCATCCAGGGCCAGCGCCGCCGCGTGGGCGTCAGCCACGAGCGCCAGGTGGGCAAGCGCCCCTTCTCGCAGGTGTACCCGGGCTGGCCCGGGAGCCGGACGTACTCCAACCTCGACGCGGGACTGGTGCGGCTGGATGACGTGAGCGGATGGACGGCCCAGGTGTTCGGCATGGGCGAGCTCGGTCCCCTGGTGGACCTCAACGGCGACACCCTCTCGTTGGATCTCATCGGCTGCTTCGTGCGCGCCTTCGGCGGCGCCTCGGGTCCGCTCGAGGGGGAGATCCACGCGCTCTTCTACCGCTACCGCTCGCTGGGAGGCTTCGACTACGTGGCGGACCTGATGATCGGCCCCCGCCAGGGCCGGGGACCCCTGCCCACGCGGCCCGGCGACTCGGGCACCCTCTGGTTCTTCGAGCCCAGACACGCTCCGGACGAGCGGGCCGCACTGCCCACCGGCGCCCGGGCCCGGCAATGGCGGCCCATCGCCCTGCAGTGGGGAGGGCACCGGCTGATGACGCCGGGCGGCGGAGAGACCTATGCCTTCGCGCTCGCCACCAGCCTGAGCTCCATCTGCCGCGCGTTGGACGTGGAGCTGGTGCGCGACTGGGACATCGGGCTGAGCGAGTACTGGGGAAAGGTGGGCCACTACAAGGTGGGCATCACGGCCTGCGGGCTCGTGTCCAACCGCCGGCTCGCGCACCTGATGACCGCCAACGCGGATCGCATCTCGGTGGGAGACGAGGCCATCGCCCAGGGCGAGCTGCCCGGCGCCGGCACCACGCACTTCGTCGCGCTCGCGGACGTGGCGGATCTGGTGTGGCGCACCACGCGCAAGCGCGACGCCATCAACCACTTCGCCGACATGGATCAACCGGGCCAGGGCCGTTTCGCGGGGAAGACATTGCTCGAGCTGTGGCGGACGGATCCCTCCACCCGCTCGCCCGCCGTCTGGCGCGAGTTCTACGAGAGCATCGGCGTCAAACAGAACTCCGGGCATGGCGCGCTGCCGTTCCGGGTGTGGCAGATCCACGAAGCGATGGTGGGCTTCGCCCAGCGGCAGCAGGTGGCCGAGTTCCTGTGCGCCGCCGGTCTCCTCGCCCATTACGTGGGGGATGCCTGCCAGCCCCTCCACGTCTCGTTCCTGCACCACGGCCGGCCCGATCATGCCGATGAGCAGGACGTCCACGCCGTCTACGAGACGAAGATGTTGGATCTGCGGGCGGCCGAGCTGATCTCCGGAGTGAACACCCGCGTGAAGGGCGTGCACGTCACGGACACGATCCGGGGCGGAGCCGCGGCGGCGGATGCCGTCGTGAAGCTCATGCAGGCCACGTTCGACACCCTGCCCCCCCTGGAGGTGGTCGAGGCCTACAACGCCCAGACCGGACGCCAGCGGATTCCGCACATGTGGGAAGTGCTCGGGGAGCGCACGTGCGATTGCATGGCCCGGGGCGCGCTGTGCCTCGCCATGCTCTGGGAGAGTGCGTGGCGGGAGGGTGGCGGCACGAAGATCCCGGCCCACCTGCTCGGCCCCGTGGAGCCCCAGACCCTGCGGGTCCTCTACAGCGACCCGACCTTCCTGCCGTCGAACTGGCTCCGGGATCTGGTGTTCCAGAACGAGGCGCCCCCGCCCCGGACGACCCGCCGCGAGCGGACCCCGACCCGGGGCGGAACACGCGGCGGAGGGGCCCGGAAGGTGGCCCGTCACACGACGCGGCGGTGACTCAGCCGATCTCCAGTCCGGCCAGCAGGGACTGGAGGGTCTCCACGTTGGCGCGCAGCTCGGCGCCGGCGAGCTGGGACAGCTGCGTCTTGCGCGCCTTGCGCAGGAAGGCATCCAGCCGCGGCTCCCGCCCGTAGAGGGACTGGGCACTGGCGGCCGCCTCGGCCAGGGCCCGCGCGGCACCTGGAGGATCCGTGTTCAGCAACCCCATGGACCGCTCCAGCCGCACCCCACAACCGGCCCAGACCTCGCGGTCATGGGCGATGAGGAGCTGCCGCTGGTTCACGTGGCTGAGCGAGCGCACGATGGTGTCCAGCTCCTCCACCACGGACAACACCTCCTGCTTGCTGGGGTTGTCCTGGATGGCCATGCGCCCGGCCCGGACGCGCAGCTCGATGATGTGCCGCTTGTCCTGCGCGCGCAGGTGCCTGTACGCGGCGGTGCGGCCGAAGGCGTCCAGCTCCGTCTGCAGCTGCTGGGCGTTCCACTGCACGTCCTCGGGCTCGGCCTCGCGCACCTTGGTGAGCCGCGCCGAGACGATGCGCGACAAATCCGCCACGATGGCCCGCACCATCACCGCCGCCTTCACCTCCGCCTCGTGGCCGGGCACCACCTGCTGCCGCGTCACCGGCCCGAAGGCACTGGCGGACTCGAAGACGAGGTTGCCCATCTGCTCGCGGAAGCGCTCGCGCAGGCGCTGGATCTCCGCCAGCAGCGTCCACCGGTCCGACACCACCGAGGGGTTGCGCATCGTCTCGCCCAGCTGGGTGATGCCCTGGGCCAGCTGCTGCATCCACCCCAGGAGCAGCTCGGAGGCGTCCTTGGTCCGCCGCGCCTCCACGGTGGCCGCCAGCGGCGCCCCGGAGCCCGCGCCTCCCGTGGGTCTGGACGCGAACTGTTCGCGCACCACGTTGAGCAGGAGGTTCACGTCCATCACCGTGTCGCGGATGACGGGGGCCATCTCCTCCCACAGCGACAGGTCCGGGCTGTCCTCCACATGGGCCGTCTCGTACTTCAGCAGGTCCAGGTCGCTCAGCCGGGTGATGGCCTGTCCCGCCGCGGCGTACACCAGGCGCAAGCGCTCGGCGAAGGCGCGATCGGACAGGGACTGGAGCAGCTCTTCGAGCTTGGGAGGCAGTGCGAGCGGAGGGGTATCGGCGGCCACGGCGTACCCACTCTATCGGTTCCCATGCGCCCCGTCGCGGACTTCGGCTCCCGGAGCGTGTGGATCCGGGCATTTCCCTTGCGAGGGTCGCACGCCCTCCTAGACTGCCCGGATGGCGAAGCACCGCGTGTACCTCATTCCCGGCTTCTTCGGTTTCACCCATATGGGAGAGAAGCCAGCCGAGCGGATCGTCTACTTCGGGCATGTCCGCGATGTGCTCCTGGAGGGCTTCCGCAAGCGCGGCCACACCGCCGAGGTGGAGTCCGTGACGGGGCACCCCACGGCCAGCCTCGAGGTCCGGGCCCGGCTCATCCTCCGGACGCTCGAGGAGACGGCCTCGGGAGATGACGCGGCCATCCACCTGATCGGGCACTCCACCGGAGGCGTGGACGCGCGGGGCCTGGTGTCCACCTGGATTCCCAAGCGAGCCCCCCACCTGATGGAGCGCGTGCGCTCGGTGGTGTGCGTGGCCACGCCGCACCACGGCGCGCCCATGGCCAGCTTCTTCCAGCAGGATCGCCGGGGCGAGATGCTCCTGCGGCTGCTGTGGCTCTTCACCGTGTTCGCCCTGCGGCGAGGCCCTCGGCCGATGATGTTCCTGGCCTTCCGCCTGTTCTACGCGCTCAGCGAGAAGGGCCATCAGCTCGGCTTCCAGGCCACGCTGCTGGATCAGATCACCCGGTTGATGGCCCACCTCTCGCCCACCGAGCAGGCCACGCTCGAGGAGTTCCTGGAGCAGGTGGGGAAGGATCAATCCATCATCGGGGATCTCACCCCCGAGAAGATGGTGGGCTTCAACCAGGCCAACCCGGACCGGCCGGGCGTGCGCTACGGCTCGGTCATCACCGGCGCGCCGCCTCCGAGCTTCCTGGGCATGCTCCGGGCCATCACCGGCAAGCAGGACCCGGGCATGGGGGACCTGGTGTCGTTCCGGATGCTGGATCCCCAGCCCGAGGTCATGTACGGCGCCTACTCCTTCCTCTACAAGAAGAGCGGGCCGGACGCGCGGGCACTGCGGACGCCCGAGCCCTCCCCCACCCACGACCGGCTGCTGCGAGACGTCTTCGGCGAGGAGTACCGGCAGCGGAGCGATGGCGTGGTCCCCACGCGCACCCAGCTGTGGGGCGAGCTCATCACCGCCGTCTCCGCCGACCACCTGGACGTGCTGGGCCACTTCGACGAGCCCCCCGAGCACGTGGGCTGGCTCAAATCCGGCTCGCACTTCCGGGCGCCCCAGCTCAACGGGCTGTGGGACCGGGTGCTCGACTTCATGGTGGACGGAAGCCAGGTGGGCCCATGATCCAGGTCGTCGTGTCGAATGGAGGCAAGACCCTCATCGGGGGAGAGGATCTGCTCGAGCTGCCCGGCCCCAAGTGGATCGACGTCCTCCACCCCACGGAGGAGGAGATGAAGCGGCTCGGGGACCGCTACGGGCTGCACAAGCTGGCCATCGAGGACTGCCTCCACGTGGACCAGCGGCCCAAGCTGGAGGAGTACCCGAACCACCAGTTCATCGTGCTGCAGGGCTTCACCGCCAGCCGGGAGAACGTGTGCGAGCTGACGCTGCACGAGCACCACTTCTTCCTGGGGCCGGACTGGCTCATCAGCGTCCACGAGCTGCCCTTCGACGGGCTGGAGCAGGTGCGGCAGCGCGTGCACGACGAGCCCCAGGCGACGATGGAGCGCGGGGTGGACTTCATGCTGTACCTGCTGGCGGACGCGCTGGTGGACCGCAACTTCCCCGTGCTGGACGAGTTCAACGAGGAGCTGGAGGACCTGGAGTCGGCGGTCTTCGAGAACCCCCAGCCGGAGCAGCTCCAGCGCATCTTCGAGCTGAAGCGGGCGTTGGTGACGCTGCGGCGGGTGTTGTCGCCCCAGCGGGACGTGCTGGGCTTCCTGGCCCGGAGGGGCATCCCCAACGTCCAGGAGCGCGCGGCGCTGTACTTCCGCGACGTGTATGACCACCTGGTGCGGCTGTACGAGCAGATCGACGCGGGACGCGATCTCGTGGGCAACGTGATGGACGGCTACCTGTCCATGATGGCCAACCGGACGAGTGAGATCAGCAAGCAGCTCACCATCATCGCGACCATCTTCCTGCCGCTGTCGTTCATCACGGGCTTCTTCGGACAGAACTTCGACATCCTGTCCCAGCGGGAGTTCTTCTGGGTGATGCTCGTGTCCGTCTTCGGCCTGCCCGTCGCCCTGGTGTTCTGGTTCAGGCGCAACCGGTGGCTCTGACGTCCCTGGAGGACCCCATGCCCCACATCACCGTCGACGGCGTTCCCCTGCACTACCGCGACGAAGGTCACGGACTGCCCGTGCTGCTGTTGCACGCCTTCCCGCTGAATGGGGAGGCATATGAGAAGCAATGGAAGGCCTTGTCGGGGCGCTACCGCTTCATCATCCCGGACATCCGGGGCTTCGGGCGGAGCGGGCTCGGCGAGGGCCCCACGGAGATGGCCCGTATCGCCCAGGACGCGCTGGCGCTGCTGGACGCGCTGAAGGTGGACTCGGCCGTGGTGGGCGGAGTGTCCATGGGCGGCTACGCCAGCATGGCGCTGCTGCGCGAGGACGCGGGGCGCGTGCGGGGACTCGTGCTGGTGGACACGCAGGCCACGGCGGATGACGAGGCGGGACGCGCACGACGGGAGGCCTCGGCCCAGGAGGCCCTGCGCGAGGGGCCCGAGGCCGTGGTGCGGGCGCTGCTGCCCAAGGTGGTGGCCGCGCCGGACTCGGAGGCGGGACGCGAGGTGGCGGCGATGATGCGGACGGCCACACCGGCGGGCCTCGCGGCGGCGCAGCGGGGCATGGCGCTGCGGCCGGACAGCAAGGACATGCTCGCGCGCTACGCCGGGCCCGCGCTGGTGGTGGTGGGCGAGAAGGATCCGGTGACGCCCCTGGAGAAGGCGAAGCAGATGGCGGACCTCATCACCGGGGCGCGCCTGGAGGTGATTCCAGACGCGGCCCACCTGCCCAACCAGGAGCAGCCGGACAGGTTCAACGCGGTGCTCGACCGCTTCCTGTCCGGGCTGTAGCGCTCAGACCGAGAACAGGAACCCCGCCGAGCGCGCGGGCTTGCGCACCCGAAGGATGTGGCTCTGCTCCACGGCCAGCCCGCTCATCGCCAACGGGCGCGGGATGGAGAGCACGCCCGGGTCGTCGTCACGCGTGAAGACGAACTTCCCGCCCTCGTCCTTCGCGGTGCAGCCCACGTCGATGTACAGGTGGCGCTGGATCTCGTCCGGGTCGGTCGTGTCCCAGTTGAACCGGGCGATGTCGTCCACCGTGAGCCCGTACTGCTCGGCGAGGCCCTCCAGCGTCTCGCCATCGGCGACCCGGTGCTCGACCACCCGCGCCACGAAGCGCCCCGAGGGGCCCTTCCGCTTGCGGCTCCGGCCCGCCGGCTGCTTGGACGCCAGGATTCCCGCCTTCACGAAGGTCAGCGTCTCCTTCAGCGTCGCCCCATCGAGCGGCGCGTCCACCTGGGCGTAACCGGGCGGAACGCCCGACAGCTCGATGCGGCCCGAGGAATCCGTCGTGGCCTGCTTCTGGGTGCCATCGGGGAGCCCGATGCTCAGCTTCAGACCGGAGATCGGCTCGTCCGAGACATCGTCGACGACCTGCAGCCGCAGCCACTGCGTCTCCTCGACGACGTCCTCGAGCGTCAGTTCCTCCGGCTTGTGGCGCAGGAACCGCCCGGTGGGCTCCGGGGCCCGAGGCACGCGCACGAGCCGCAGGCTCCCGAGCAACACCAGCGAGGCCACCTGCCGCACGAGCTGCTCCGTGGAGCGCGGTCCGAACTCCGCCGCCGAGCCGTGGCCCTGAGCCACCTCGCGCAACGTCTGCAGGTTGAAGAAGTCCTGCGCCAGCGCGCGCAGCCGACCCTCCAGTTGTGCCGCTCCCCCTGTTGCCACGAGCTCGTGCCCCGAAGGCAGCGGCTCGTGGAACCCGAGAAGGGCATACTCGCCGAGCCCGTCTCGCAGCCGGTTCCGTTGGAACATATGACCGGAAAGCTGACCACACGCCGCGACGGAGCGTCAAACCCCACCTCGGGACCTGGTGACTCCAGTCACCAGTGGTGACAGCAGTCACCAGGCGGCGGTCACCCCCCGTGCCCAACGAGTGCCTCCATCCCCCTGAAATCACGTGGCCGGGACGTTGGCACGGAAGGCGCAATAGGGAGTCTCGCGAGCGGTTCACATCCCTTCCAGAACGAGACCCCCCATGAAGAGCTTCAAGATCAGCGGCCCCAAGAGCTTCTCCCCTCCCCGCGCACCGCAGGCCGATGCTCCGCGGCCGAGCACGCCAACGGCCCCGGCCTCCAAGCCGGGCGCGTCCCAGGATGGATTCGACACGGTGGGCTCCAGGATCAGCTCGTCGGTCCGCGGGCTGTTCGGCCCGTCGCAGGCCGACTCGTTCGCCGCCAACCCCGCGAAGTTCTCGGGGCAGAACATCCTGAACGGGTACAAGCTGTTCCCCGAGGGGAAGCCTCCGCAGGGCGTGGCGCTCCCGACGCCCAACAAGCCGTTCGTGCCGGCCCACCAGTCCACCGCGACCCTGAACGTCCAGCAGCAGCATGGCAACGCGAACCTCTCGCTGTCCTCCCCCGGCGGAAACGGGCCGCAGGTGAACTACCTGCACTACCTCTCGTCGGGACAGGGCACGCAGAGCCAGGGCTCGTTCGCGGGCATCTCCGACGTGCCCCTCCGCCCCGGCCACGGGCAGCCGGACATGATCGTGACGGGGCCCCTCAATGGCTGTGCCGTGCACGCCCTGCACAACCCGGCCAATGACACCCTGTCCTTCGTCCACCAGGCGGACTTCACGAAGCACGGCTCCCAGACGGGCAAGCAGCAGCTGGACAACTTCCTGAAGCAGAACAACCTCCAGCTGGTACAGAGCCTCACGCCGAACGACTACTCGCACCCCACGGGCAAGCACGGAATCGAGACGGGCGCCACGGCGTTCGCCCACTACGACAAGGCCTCGGAGAAGTGGAACCTGGTGGCCCAGCTCAACGACTGGAAGAACGGCGGCGCCCCGGGAGGGCGTCCCGAGCTGCAGCGTCCCCCCGCCGGGCTGGGACAGCAGTTGACCAACCCCGTCGATCTCCAGAATCCGCTGTCGCTCGACGACCTGCGGTGACGCGGAAGCATTGCCTGACAGGCTACAGGCGAGGGCCACATCCGCCCCCGCTCGTAGCCCGCCAGGCAACACGCACGGCCTCCCGCCTGGATTTCCGGCCACTTACTGTCAATGAATGACACATCCACCCGGCCATTCCCTGTCATTCGTAGCCACAGGAACAACAAACTATACGGATTAATCCTTCTTTCAGAGCACATCTGTTCTTGATATGAATTGAGCCGTTCTCACGAACCTGGGGGCACCTATGAGAAACGGCAAGGACATGAAGAAGCGCTTTGGAACACTGGCGGGGAGCCTGCTGCTGGGCAGCCTGATGGCGGGGTGCGGTGCGGAACCGGCTCCGGAGCAGGTCGCGGGACAGGTGCGGCAATCGGCGGAGGCGCCGGCTCCGAGCGCCCCCGTGCTGGAGAACCTGGAGTTCATCCCGTCCCAGACTCCCTCGGCCTTCACTCCCGGCCTCTTGAGGGCGCGGCTGGCCCAGGGTGAGCAGGCCACCCAGATCGATCTCACGGGCGACGATGGCAAGCCGCTGGCGCTGCGCGACGACGGCCTCAATGGCGACGAGAAGGCCGGAGACGGCCTCTTCTCCGGCTTCGGTGTCGTGGACCTCGACGAGCACCGCAAGACGCAGGAGCGCATCGCCACCTTCCAGAAGGAGACGACCGAGCCGCTCACCGTCGCCACGTTCGATGACCGCGTGCTGGTGCGCGAGAGCCCGCTCTCCCCGCTGCCGGCGGACATCTTCGCGCCGGGCCGGATCATCCCCCTGCCCATCACGGGCATCGCCCGGGCCGTCAATCCCAGCAAGTCCCTCATCATCACCCACCCCTCCGTGGTCGGAGATCCCACCCGCACCTGGGATCCCTGCACCGGCACCGGCAACCCGAATGGCGTGTGGACGTTCAAGCACCTGATGACGGAGATGGCCAACACCACGGCCCCCGCCCCGTTCTTCACCGAGCGCTGGCTGCAGCAGTGGTTGGCCAACCAGACGGTGAACGGGCGGACCGTGCCGGCGCGCGGGGCCATGGCCACGCAGATCCTCAACGCCTGGCCTCGCCTGAGCACGGGGGAGCTGGACCTGAACCGCTCGCCCTTCAAGCTGGTGGCCATCGTCAACCGGGCGGATCTGGGCCGCGGCAACGGGGGCCCGTACGGCACCAGCGGCGCGGGCGAGCTGCGCTTCGTCTTCTCGGTGATGACCTCGCAGACCTGCCTGCGCCCCTACAACGGCTTCCTGGTCATCTTCGAGTACGGCGTGCCCAAGCCCCAGTGCGCGCAGGTGAAGTCGTGGGCCCAGTCGTGGATGGCCCTGTCCAACCCGCTGCTGGCCCTGGGCAGCTCCGCCTACAACACGCAGCTGCAGAGCCTCACCCAGCAGGTGGTGCTGCGCAACGCGGCGCCGAACAAGCCCAACGGCAGCGCCATCAACCAGGTGCGCACCAACGAGATCATGCTCAGCAGCCCGTGGTGGGAGATGCGGGAGTTCCGCCTCTTCTCCACGGCGGCCAACCCGCGCAACTTCACCGTCTCCTCTCCGGCGCCAGGCCACCTGGTCGAGCACGTCACCGTGCGCACGCCCTTCGACATGTTCAACAACTCCGCCACGCTCACCAACTTCCTGACGGCCAACAACGCGGCCATCCTCGCCGGCACCCATGACGTGCCGCTGGACTTCGGCGCCACGCTCAACTTCCTGGGAGCCTTCCCGCAGATGCCCACCCCCAGCTTCATCTGGAACGCGCCCAACCTGAGCACGGTGCCCAACGGCTTCACCGCGCGTCACAAGTTCTCGCTCAATACCTGCACCGGCTGCCACGCGGGCGAGACGGCCACCCAGTTCACGCACGTGGGCGTCACCGGCGGCCTCTCGCCCTTCCTGGCCACGGGCATGACCAACATGAACACGCCCTACAACGTCACGGACCCGGTGAGCGGCCAGGTGCGCAGCTTCTTCGAGATCCGTGAGCGCGCCCAGCACCTGGACAGCGCCGCCAACCAGTCGTGCGTGATCCGCCGCTTCGACCGGCCGGTGTTCTTCCCGCACTGATTCACCTTCCGCGGAGCCGGCCTGGACCTCCGGGCCGGCTCCCTGGACGGCCCGGGACTCAGCCCCCCGAGGCGGCCCGCGCGTTGTCGATCATCTCCTGCGTGGGCCAGTACACGCGCATCCCGGTGCCCCGGTCCCCCCCGTCCACCCTGGGGGCCGTGTCATAGGTCACCAGGCCGCTGTTCTCGACCCCGGGGTTCTCGGGGAACTCCGAGTGGAGCTGGCCCTCGGCATCGACGGAGAAGGAGATCTCCCGCGCCTGATCGCCGGTGCGGTAGCCCGGATCCAGGGCGGTGTAGCTGACGCTGCCATCCGGATTCTCGGTGCGCCCGGTGAGGGTGACGAAGTGCATCGAGCCGGGGTTGTCCTCCGTGCGGCCCACCCGGACCTCGAGCGTCACGGTGAGGCCCGCGGCCAGCGCCTCGTCGATGAGGCCGGTGTCCATGACGTTCTGGCGGACCTCCAGCGGCACGGCGCCCGCGTTGGCCTGCTCGGTGGTGGCCAGGCCGCTGTACTCGTTGTACCCGTTGGCCTGATCCACCCGGGCATCCAGGTCCGCGGGCGTCACGGGCGGGTAGCCATAGGCCTGGAGCGTGTTGGACATGGACATCGCCGAGGACGTGATGAGGCAGCCCACCGCGCCGATGTCGTTGGCGTACATGGGGGTGCCATCGGCGTTGAACCGGGGGCTCACATTGCCCTGCTCGTCCGTCTGCGTCAGCTGCGCCTGGTTGTTGTTGAGCGGCAGGTTGGCCCACCGCGAGTCCCCCTGGAGGTAGGGAGGCGTGCGCGCGCCGACGTGCTCCGGCGTGGGGAGCCCGTCCTTGGTGAGGGTGGGCACCGTGGAGACGGAGCCGTCCGGGTTCAGCCTGCCAGGCAGGGGCTGCTGGCCCTCGGGGAGGGGGTTGAGCAGGCCCGCGTTGATGAAGCCCGCCCGCGGCTCCTCCCCCGGGAGCTGAAGGGTGACGGGCACCCACTGATCGCCGAGGCCCTCGACCCTTTCTCCCGTCTGGGCGGGGCCGGTGACGAGCACCTGCGTGCCCGAGGGCAGGGCCGTGGGGGTGAGCTTCTCGGAACCCGTCGTCGTCTCCGCGCGCACGTTGGCCGAGGCGCTCGTGGTCATCACCACGCCCGTGGTCGCGGGGAGCTGGGGGACGAGGGACCGGGCCACCCCCACCATGGCCCCCACCACCGCGGAGGGCACGTTGCCGCCGCTCAGATCCATCAGCGGCTTCTGGAAGCGATCGAAGGTATCCACCGCCGCCTGGGCGGTGTTGCGCACCTGCGGGTTCTCGACCCTCGGCAGGTTCTTCTCCACCACGTTGCGAGCCACTTGCGCGATCTGGAACAGGGCACGGCCAATGGGGTTCGTCATGACGGCCTCCTGTCATCACGATTCCATGACCTGCGTTGCAGAAGCAAACGGGTGTCAGCGCAGGGCCGCTGCAGCCCCTTTCGGGGACTCGTCCACAGCAGCAGGCGATACGCCTCAGACCTCGACGAACTTCGTCCCGGCAATACCCGCCTGCTCCATGAGCTGCTTGATCCGCTCGGAGACGATGAGCGTTCCCCTCCAGCCCCAGGGGCGCAGGACGTGGGTGTCCCCCACCTTCGCCGGGTCGACTTTCAGTCCGACGACATTGCGGTACTGGCCCACTTTCTTGGGATCTCCATGCCTGGGTTCCCAGAATCGGACCTCCTCGCACCGCTCATCGTCGATGCACCGGATGAGCCGCAATGCGTTGAGGATGAAGTAAGGCTCCGGACGCCCCTCCACCTGCGCTGGGATGAACTGCACCTCTTGTTGGAGGCCCAGAGGCTCGAGAAGCGAGACCACGCGCTGAGCGACCACGGGCGTACCCATCGCGGTCAGGCTGAACTCGAGCGCCTGTCCGGGGTGGGTGATGTCGAGAACGGGTCTTCCCTCCAGGACGAGAGGGGTTCCCCGCGTGAACTGCCAGAGATCCTGCTGGCGGCCCTGATGATCGAGGCCGGTCTGCTCCAAGACCCAACGGCCAGGAAAGCTCATGTCGTCCCGCAGCTCGAAGTATCTGTTTCGAGATTTCATCACGTCTTCGTGGCGAGCTTGTTGAGCTTCGACCCGGGTGTACAGACATCACCTGCAATCTCATCCAGGGCATTCAGGAATTTGCGTTGGCACTCCCGCTGGTCCTGACAATCCATGAGCGCCGCCTGGAGCCGCTTGAAGACCTCCACATGATAATCCTCGGGGTGCGGACCTTTGTGGCCCTGGAGATAGACGATGTTCGCGGGATCGTCGAGGCTCATCCCGACCTGATCGAAGAGCTTCTTGAACCGTGGGGTCCAGGGGCCTCCCCTGGCATCCAATATGTCATTCTTATCTGTGGCGAGGTGATGTGCCTGGTTGTCGTCCTTCTTGGACTCGGCGCAGGCCCCGCTCGTGCGGGCATTCAGGGCCGAACTGGCCGCTGCGGCCGCCGTGTTCGCCGTGACGCTCATGAGCGTGACGGTCCCATTGGCCACGGAGACCTGTGCGCTGGAACCGGGGCTGAAGGAGAGCCGCCCGCGCGCGGGTCCGCCGAGGGAATAGCGAGGCGTCGAGAGCAGTCCCCCCATGCCTCCCTTGGGCACCTCCGGAAGCGCTTTCGCCAGCTTTGCTCCCGCCATGGTCACCAGCACCCTCAATCCGACTCCGCTCATGCTCCTCGCGAAGTGCCGGGCGGCTTCCTCCAACTCCGGGATGCTCCGAGCGGCTTCCGCCTCACGGTACAGTTGCAGACAGGCCCTGCCCACATTGACGACCTCCGCGATGGTATAGGTCATCAGCAAGGTCACCGTGACTGCCGCCGCGAATGCCTTGGAGAACAGCGGCTCGGGTGCTGCCCATGCAAGACCGTACAGCATGAGGGAGAAGCCCACGGAGAGGCTGAACGTGGGCGAGGAGAACAACTCCACAGCTGCGTCGTGCACGCCCTCCCCCATGTACCGCGGCGATAGCTTGAGAGCCTGAAACCATCTGGCGCTCTCGAGGTTGTCCGGTAACGGGAAGCCTTGCATGGGCGACCCGTAGAACTTCAGGTACTCCGCACGCACACGCCTTTCCAGGCCCATCAGTTCCGAACCCGTGAGGGCCGTGACCGGCAGGCCCGTTGCCACCGTGCCCAGGGACCACGTCGCGAGGGTCGAGGGTTTTCGCCTCGGCTTCGGGGCATCGAACTCCTTCTCCAGGCTCACCACCAGCGCCCGTGCCTCTTCCACGGTCAGCGTCACCAACTTCGGATCTGGCCCAAGCGAAGGAAAAGAGAGTTCGAGACCAGATCGCTCGTGACGATCGTGGTACTCGCGCACCGTGACGGTCTCGAGAATGGATCTCGATGGACTCTCCATTGGGGTTGCTCGAACCAAGAACGGCACCAGCAGCAGGCACACGGCAGCGACATGACGATGCCGGTGGGCAGTGGCCAGATTTCGTGGAAACGAGTGGAATGGGTTCATTGGATACCGGGGGGGCACAGCGGCACTCTACTCGTAGGCCTCGCCGTTCCAGTGCAGCGTCTCGGACGTCACCTCTCCGCCCTCGTTAGGCATCCGCCGTGCCATTCGCCGTCCTGGCGGGTGGAGGCCGTGAGGGCTATAGGGGGGCGGCATGGAGAACCGCCCCACCCTGGTCTTCGCTGATGGTGCATGTTCCGGCAACCCCGGCCCGGGAGGCTGGGGCACCCTCATCGTCACGCCCGATGGACAGGTGACGGAGCTCGGAGGCCACGAGCCGGACACCACCAACAACCGCATGGAGCTGACGGCCGTGGGCAAGGCGCTGCGCCACCTGGAGCGCACCCCGGGGCCCCTGCACATCCACACGGACTCCACCTACGTCATCCAGGGCATCACCCGCTGGGCGTTCGGGTGGGCCCGGCGCGGGTGGAAGACGGCCGACGGCGGCGAGGTGGCCAATACCCTCTACTGGAAGCGGCTGATGGCGCTGCTCGCCCAGCGCAAGCAGGAGCACCCGGGCGAGGCCGCCGCCGTGGAGTGGAAGTACGTGCGCGGACACGTGGGCGTGCCGGGCAACGAGCGGGTGGACGAGATCGCCGTCTGCTTCTCCAAGGGCCGGAGCGTGAAGCTCTACGTGGGTCCGCTGACCGGATACGGCATCGCCGTGCACGAGCTCCCCGAGGACATGTCCCTGCCCGAGGAGAAGCCCCGCGACGGCTCCGCCAAGGCCAAGGCGTACTCCTACCTGAGCGAGGTGGGCCGCACCGTGAAGCGTCACACCACCTGGGCCGCGTGTGAGCGGCGGGTGAAGGGCGTCCCCGGCGCCCGCTTCAAGAAGACGCGCAGCGCCCAGGACGAGGCCAAGGTGCTCGAGGAGTGGGGCTTCAAGGCCCAGGACGTCCAGTCCGAGGACTGAAGGGCAGTCGATAAATCGCTCGCCAGCGGTGGAGCCAGAGGGGGCTGGATCAGGAGCCGCCGGGGGGAAGGAGCGAACCCAGCGCTCATGCGGTAGTGCGAAGCAGAGCCAGGCCGGTGTTC
>NZ_DBNGVP010000084.1:0-60207 GCF_057119385.1 Archangium sp.
GAGGCCGCCATGCTCGGCTCCCTGCTGCTGGCCGTCTGGTTCGACTTCCTCCTCCTCACCGACGACGCGCTCTCCCGCCGCCTCTACAGCGTGGAGTGGTTGTACGTGGACATGGAGCGCTTCCAGACGCTGCTCGAGCCCGCCCTGACGGCGCTCTCCTCGCTGGAGCCCGCGCGGGTGGAGGCGGCGGCGGAGGACATGCCCGCCCTGGTGGGCCACCTCACCCGCGAGTTCGCGGCATTGCGAGAGACCGTGCGCAAGGGAGCGGAGACCCTCCAGAAGATACTGGTGCTCAAGGAGGCCGCGGAGGCGCTCACCCTGGTGTCGGCGCTGAAGTTCACCCTGCCCGCGCTGCGCGCGGCGGCTCCCGTCACGCTGGGCATGGGTTTCATGGTGGGCTCGCACGGAGTGATGATGGGCACGCGCGTTGTCGTCTCCGCCGAGTGGGTGGAGATGATGCAGCGGCTGGTGCGGGCCGGCGTCCTGTCACTTCCCGCCGTCAGCGCGGCGGTACGGATACAGGCCGGCCAGGTGATGATGGCGCACGGGGAGCTGCCGCGCGGCGTGCGCGAGGCCCTGGGCGAGGGGCCGGAAGTGCGCGGCATGCGCGTGACGGACAAGGCGGGAGCCGGCATGGCCGAGCCACCAGGGCACCACGTCATGCCGCAAGAGTTCCGCGAGTGGTTCAACAAGCGCGGCTTCACCGGCGAGATGGATATCGACCAGTTCTGCGTCAGGCTGGAGCAGGCTCATCACCAAGCCATCCATGGTGGGGGGAACTGGAAGCTGGGGCGCACCTGGCCCGGTGAGTGGAACCGGATGATCATGAAGGCACTGCGCGATGCCGAGATCGACGCCGGACGGATGTTGACACGAAATGAAATACTCAAGAACGTCGCGGAGCGCATGAAGGAGTACGCAATCCCGATGAACTTCATCAGCAGGAGAGGGCGATGAGCGACGGACGTGCGTGGCAGGGCAACATCAAGGCACGCCTGTACGAGCGGGTCCGCGAGCGGGGTTACGATTCACTCACCGCCTTCGCCGAGGCTCGCCCTACGGCCTCGTTGGTGGAGCTGGCCGAGGAGCTTGGTCCGGACGATATCGCCGGGGTGCAGGTGTTCAGTGGGTTGCTCGCCGAGGCGGAGCGGCACAAGCAGGTCACTCGTCTGGTGCGCAGTATGCTCGTACGCATGTTGTTCCAGAGCCTCCCTGAAGGCTGGCCGTCCGTCATGGACGACGCAACCCGTGGAGAGATCGCCCTGGCGCTCGGCTCGTGGTCTGCCTACACCCCTGAAACCCATGAGAAGCGCGTCGAGAGGGCCAGAGCAGCACTCCGAGCCACACCGCCACCACCTGGCTGGCGCCCGCTCGGTCCCGACGACGAGCTGCTCCTCACGCTGCTGCCCGACGAAGAAACCTGAACATCCCCACCGCGCATAGGCGCCGGTTTCGGATAGGACAGGGCCCATGGAAACGGGACTGCTGACCTCCCTGGGCCTCTTCGCGGCGGGCGTCGTGCTGCTGCTGCTCGGCGGGGACCTGCTCGTCAAGGGCGCGGTGGCCCTCGCGGAGCGCCGTGGCGTGCGGCCCCTCACCATCGGCCTCACCCTGGTGGCCTTCGGGACCTCGGCCCCGGAGCTCGCGCTCAACGTGGCGGCCGCGTCCGGTGGCGACACGGCGCTGTCCTTCGGCAACATGATGGGCTCCTCGCTCACCAACATGGGCCTGATTCTCGGCCTGTCGACGCTGGTGCGGCCCATGAAGGTACAGTCCTCGCTGCTGCGGCGGGAGCTGCCCGCGCTGCTCGGCGCGGTGGTGGTGCTGCTGGTGCTCGCCCTGCTGCCGCCCATGCTGGAGGCGGAGCGCCCCGGCCTGTCGCGCGTGGACGGCCTGGTGCTCATCGCGGGCTTCGGCCTCTTCCTGGCCATGCTGCTGCGCTCGGCGAGGAAGCCCGCGCAGGTGGGCGCCGAGCTCGCCGAGGACCTCCGGGAGGTGGCGAAGCGCGAGCCCGTCGTCTCGTGGCAGCTCGCCTCCGCCATGGTGGCCGGCGGCCTCGCGCTGCTGGGCTTCGGAGGCAAGCTGGGCGAGATGGGGGCGGTCGGCGCGGCCCGGGCGCTCGGCATGTCCTCGCAGCTCATCGGGCTGACCGTGGTCTCGCTGGCCACCACCATGCCCGAGCTCTTCACCAGCCTCATCGCGATGCGCCGCGGCCAGGCGGACATGGCCCTCGGCAACATCATCGGCTCGAACATCTTCAACCTGCTGCTCATCCTGGGGACGGTGGCGGTGATGGCCACCGTGCCGCTGCCGGCGGGAGGAATGTCCATCCTCCTGGTGCTGCTGGGCTTCACCCTGCTGCTCTTCCCCCTGTCCGTCAGCTTCGACTGGACCATCACCCGGCCCGAGGGACTGCTGCTGCTCGTGCTCTACCTGGCCTTCATGGCCTGGCAGGTGTGGATGGGAGTGAGCGCGGCCACATGAGTCTGCCTTCGCCCCAAGGGCTGCCTGCCGGGCGCTGGTGCTCCAGCCGTGTGGTGCTGACGTGGGCCCTGCTGGTGCTGGGCGGGTGCGCCACGGGCGCGCCGCTGGCCGGGCTGCTCCCCGGACACGGCTCCCGCCGCCTGACGCCCGCATTCTCCACGCATGCGCGCCCGTACGGGCCCGTGGTGGACGCCGTCCGGACGGCGGTGCCGCCCGGGGACTCACCTCCGCCCGACGAGGAGGATGACCCGGAGGACGATGTCGACGAGGGGCTCGGTGCCCCGGCCATGAGGGCGGACGCGCCTGGGGACGAGTCCGGCTCGCGGAGGCGCCGCCCGGTGCGAGGGGAAGACGCGCCGCTGGAGGACGAGGGCCTCGTGGGCTGGAGGGATGGCGTGGGGGACGGGCGCCCCTGGGCAGTGCCCTTCAGCGTGGACCACTTCCAGGGCCTGCTGGTGCAGGTGGGCGTGTCCCCCGAGGTGTTGCCGGAAGACGGCAGCACCCTGTCGCCCCAGCAGGCAATGCGGCTGTTGGGGCACCTGCTGGAGGCGGAGGCGGGACTGGGGGAGTTTCCCCGCCAGCGCATGGCGGCGCACCTGCTGCTGGAGGTGGCCACGGGCGAAAGGCCGGTGACGCGCGAGGAGTTGCACGCGCGCATGGACCGCTTCCACCGGCTGCGGGTGGTGCGCCCGGACGGCTACCTGGTGCGGGCGGTGACGGGCGAGGCGGTGCAGCGGGCCGGCGAAGTGCGGCTGGCCGAGGACGGTACGCTACGGGCGGGCCGCTACGAGGTGGGCCCCTTCTACGCGGTGGAGGACGGGCAACTGTGGCCGGTGGACACGGGGCTGGAGGTGCCCCGTGGCGTGAAGCCCCTCGGCCCCTACGTGCCGGATGACGGCGTGGTGCTGCCCGCGCTGGAGGGAGCGGGGCTGGCGCTGGTGGACACGCTCGAGAGCCTGGGCCAACTCGTGTTCCACCCCGGCGAGAGTCTGGAGGGACTGGCGCGGCTGCCGGAAGCGGTGCGCGTGCTCTTCCAGAACGCGCCCGAGTATCGGGAGGCCTTCCGCCAGAGGCCTCGGGGCGAGCAGGTGCGAGAGGTGTCGCGGCTGCTGGCCAACGTGCTGCTGGCGGTGGGGACGTCGGGAGCGGGGGCGGTGAAGGCGGTGGGGTGGGGCGAGAAGCTCGGCCGGCTGTCGGTGCCGCTGCTGACGCTGACGAAGCGGGGCGAGCTGGTGCTGCGGCTGGTGGCGGTGCCCGGGCGGGCCGTGACGATGGCGGGCCAGGGGCTGGGCGTCACCTGGGGCCTGCACCTGGCCAAGGTGGGCTCGGGCGGAGGTGGCGGCTGGGTGCCGCCGGTGGGCGGGCCGGGGCAGTGGGTGCCCAAGAACGAGCGGATGTCGCCGCGCTCACGCGCCTTCCAGCACAAGGTAACGAAGGCGCCCGCGGGCTGGGTGTACCGCGTGTGGCGCAACGGCGAGAAGGCCGACTTCGATGGCTTCGACCTGAACCAGCGCGTCCTGAAGGAGACCAAGGGCCTGGGCTACGACAAGCACTTCGATGCGGACCTCAAGGCAAGAAAGTACTTCAAGGGGGCCGAGAGGCTCATCAGACAGGCCAGGCGGCAGAGCCGGGTGGCCAACGGCACCCCCATCCGTTGGCATGTCGCGGAACCCAGGATGGTGGACATCCTCAAGGGGTTGTTCCAGAAGGAAAGCATCAGGGGCATTGACGTGGTCTACACACCGCCGTAGCCCTCGGGCGTGTCTCAGACGATGGATACCTACGACGCCGCTGTCTATTGGGGATGCCGGGTGGAGTCCGCGGAGGTGTGTGCCCGACGGGCCGAGACCTTCTTCCGCCTGCTCTCGGAGTGCGATCCCATCTACACCCGCTGGTTCGAAAAAGCGGACTCGCGCAAGAAGGCGCTCCAGCTTCGATTCGAGCCCTCCGCCGAAACATTCACACGCTTCTTCAAGAAGAGGGGATACAGGCTCGGAAATGTCGGCTTCATGCTTGGAGCCTGGACGGGGCATGAAGAGGATGAGCGGGGTGGCGCGGTCAGGTTCACCTGTGGTTATGACGCCGTGGGGTCCTTGAACAATTGTTTGCTCAATCTGCCCAGGGAGGAGCCGGGCTCGGAGCGAGTGCTCACCGTGCCTGTACTGGCCAGACTCCTCCGCGCCATGGTGCTGGCCTGGGAGCCTGACTGTGGTGTCGTCTTCTCGGACGCCTATCAGCGGGTGCGAGAGCATCCCGTGGGCCAGCCCTACACGGGCTGGTTGATGTACTTCTCACACCGGATGGGCGAGGTGCCGCCCCTGCCCGAGCCCGTACGCGTCGAGCCGATGGAGGACCAGGGCTCTCTCATCATCCTCACGCCGGAACGCTTCAACGGACACGAGCCGGCGCACGTCGCCCTGGCCGACCACGTGCGTGCGGTGCTGGACGGTGCTGGGATGCTCAAGAGCCTCTTCTGAGCCGACCCCTGCTTCACCCAGGCGCGC
Source organism: Archangium sp. (assembly GCF_057119385.1). Classification (NCBI taxonomy): domain Bacteria; kingdom Pseudomonadati; phylum Myxococcota; class Myxococcia; order Myxococcales; family Archangiaceae; genus Archangium; species Archangium sp. The sequence continues at coordinate 4,989 of NZ_DBNGVP010000084.1, forward strand.
AGCGCACGCGCTCACGTCCCCGCGCGAGGCGGAACGTCCGTCACCCTCGCCCCGGTGAACGTCTCCATCTCGTGCAGCACCCGGAGCGCCGCGTCCACCAGGCCAAATGCCAGCGCCGCGCCACTGCCCTCCCCCAGCCTCAGCCCCAAGTCCAGCAGCGGCCGCTGCCCCAGCAACTCCAGCACCCGCGCGTGCCCCACTTCCACCGAGAGGTGACTCGCCAGCAGGTACGGCGTCACCTGGGGACACAACCTCGCCGCCACCAGCCCCGCCACCGAGGCGATGAAGCCATCCATCATCACCGGCACCCGCCTCGACGCCGCGCCCAACGCCACGCCCGCCAGCCCCGCCAGCTCGAAGCCCCCCACCTTCGCCAGCGCCTCCAACGGCCGCGCCGCCTCCGGCCGGTTCACCTCCAGCCCCCGCCTCACCGTCTCCACCTTGCGCGCCAGCCCCGCGTCGTCCACCCCCGTCCCCCGCCCCACCACCGCCTCGGGCGCCAGCCCCGTGAAGACGCACGTCAGCGCGCTCGACGCCGTCGTGTTCCCAATCCCCATCTCCCCCAGCCCCACCAGCCCCACGCCCTCGTCCGCCAGCCCCACCGCCACCTCCACCCCCACCTCCAGCGCCGCCCGCGCCTGCGCGAGCGTCATCGCCGGCCCCCGCGTGAAGTTCGCCGTCCCCGGCCCCACCCGCCGCACCTTCACCCCCTCCAGCCCCTCCACCGGGTGGCGCACCCCCACGTCCACCACCTCCACCCGCGCCCCCACCTGCCTCGCCAGCGCGTTGATGGCCGCCCCGCCTCTCGCGAAGTTCGCCACCATCTGCCCCGTCACCTCGGCCGGATAGGCGCTCACCCCCTCCTCCACCACCCCGTGGTCCGCCGCCATCACCACCACCGCCTTGCCCGGCAACGGCGGCACCGGCCTGCCCGTCAGCGCGGCGAACCGGCAGGCCAGCTCCTCCAGCCTCCCCAGGCTCCCCCTCGGCTTCGTCTTTTCGTCCAGAAGTGCCTGACACCGCCGCGCCGCCCTGGTGTCCGGCTCGGGAATGGCTGAAAGTATGGAGTCAAACGAAGGCATGGCGTCTCCCCTGGTGGGAGCGCGCGCGCCCTAGCCCGCCCTGGCCCGCCGGGCAATGCATTTTCCAGGCAGGGAAGGCCTGGATGAACTACCTGTCCGGGAGGGAGTACGCGACAGGAAGGTAGAATTTGGGGGACACTGTAGAAATGAAGCCCACTGACGAGGCCACCGAGGCCACCCAAGCGGACAAGTCCAAAGGCCCCCCCCTTGGCGAAGTGTTGGAATTCATGCGCCTGCTCTGGGCGGTGGATCACGGTCTGCAATCCACGTCGAAGCGAATGGAGGCCACGCTGGGGCTGACGGGCCCGCAGCGGCTGGTGCTCCGGCTGGTGGGCCGTTTCCCCGGCATCACCGCGGGACGGCTCGCGCAGATCATGCACGTGCACCCCAGCACGCTGACGGGGGTGCTCAAGCGGATGGAGAAGCGCGGGTTGCTCGAGCGCAAGTCGGATCCGCTCGACGGGCGCAAGGCGCTCTTCGCCCTCACCGACGCGGGCCGCGCGCTGGACGTGCCGTCCGAGGGCACCGTGGAGAGCGCCGTGCAGCGGGCCATCTCCCGCGTGCCGCGCGCCCGCCTGCAGAACGCCCAGGAGGTGCTGATGGCGCTCGCCCAGGAGCTGGGCGCCGGGGAGCCCCAGGACCACCCCACCGGCCACTCGCCCAAGGACGACGAGCAAGGGCCGGCGGGAGACGCGGGCGAGCTGGCCTCCTCGAAGAGCGCCAGCCGCTGAACCCCCCGGCTTCCTGGTCAGCCGTCAAGCTTCCACCGGCGGACACCCGGCACCGGAAGCAACCCCCCCGGTGGACAGGGGGACGCGCCGTGCGCTCGGGCCTGCTACAGATTTGGGAAATAGGCGGCCCGGCCATGGGTTGCCACGCGACCGAGCGGACGTGACAGCGTGAACCTCGAATCCCCGCAAACCCCAGGCGCGGAGCTCCCGCCTCCGCCTCCCCCGCAGCCCCCTGCCCCGCCTCCGGCGCCCGAGGCGGAGCCGCGCTCGCCGGGCGTGGAGCGGCTGCTCGCCGCGGTCCGTGCCCGCCAACGCCGCCAGCTCTGGCTGCAAGGCGCGCTGCTGGGCACCGCCACCCTGCTGGTGCTGGCCGTGGCCGGTGGCTTCCTGGCCCTCGCCGCCCCGGCGGCCGGCCGCTGGTTGCTGCTGCTCTCCCCGGTGGCCGGCGCGCTCGTGGCCTGTGCCTTCGGCGTGTGGCTCTCCCTGCGCACCGTGGGCGATGACCAGCGCACCGCGCGCCTCATCGGCGAGCGCCAGCCGCAGCTGTCCCTGGACGTGCTCGCCGCGGTGGAGCTGTCGCGCGAGCGCGGCCGGCAGCCCCAGCACTCGGCGGAGCTCGCCGAGGCCTTCCTGCGGCAGATGGACCTGCGCGCCGCCCAGGTGGACCCGGGCACGGTGGTGGACTCCACGCGCCTCAAGCACACGGGCCTCGCGGTGGGTGGCGTGGCGCTCGTGCTGATGGGGGTGCTGGGCCTGGCTGGTGCGTCCTGGCGCGCCGGGTGGGACAAGGCGCTCAGCTCCGCGCGGCAGAGGGTGCGGGCAGAGCAGCGCGAGCCCATCACCGGCGACATCGAGCTGACGTACCGCTACCCGGCCTACACGGGGATGGCCCCGCGCACCGTGCCGGGCACCAACGGTGAAATCAGCGCCCCGGCCGGCACCGAGGTGCTGCTCAAGACGCGCTCGGACCGCGAGGTGGAGCGCGCGGAGCTCGTCGTCAATGGCGAGACGCTCCCGCTCACCGTCAACGGCAAGCGCGAGCTCACCGGCACCTTCGTGACGAAGAAGACCGGCAACTACCACTTCGTCTTCTACGGCACGGGCCGCAAGGCCATCGCCACCGGCCCGGACATCCCGCTCAACGTGGAGGCGGACACCCCGCCCCAGGTGACGCTGCTCACGCCCGCGGCGGAGATTGAAATCGACCCGGGCCAGAAGGTGACGCTCAAGTACGAGGCCAGCGACGACTACGGCCTCAACGGCCTGGCGCTCGTGTTCCGCACGCCGGGGGCGAAGGAGGAGACGCGCATTCCCCTGCCCCGCGAGGACGGGCGGCGCGACAAGGGCACCTATACGTGGGACCTGGGCTCGCTGAAGGTGGACGCGGGGGACCGCATCTCCTACTACGTGGAGGCGAAGGACAACGACGCGGTGGAGGGCCCCAAGCGGGGCGTGAGCCGCACGCAGGTGCTGCGCGTCTACAGCGCCGCCGAGCACCGCCGCGCCGCCCTGCAGAAGGCCGAGGCGCTCTGGGGCCGCATGGTGGACCACCTGGCGGACCGCATGGAGGGCCCGGACCGGGACAAGACGAAGGACGTGCAGAAGGTGACGGCGGCGCAGACGGTGGACACCAGCGGGCAGACGCTGGTGACGGACATGCGCGCGCTCGCCCAGGAGCTGGGCCGCGAGCGGGACAACCCCGCCGAGCTCGTCGCGGCGCTCGCCAACGTGGCGCAGACGCTGGGCCCCAGGGTGCGCGCCACCGGGGACCTGCGGCGCATCTACCTGCGCACCCAGCAGCGCCGCACGGGCGGCGATGACTTCGGCACCGGCGCCCGCCTGGGCGTGCTGGTGGAGGAGGAGATCGCCGAGCTGGAGAAGGACATCCTCTACCTGGAGTCGCTGCTGGACCGGCAGAAGCTGGAGGCCCTGCAGGAGCTGGCCAGGCAGCTGGCCTCCGAGCGGCGCGAGCTAGCCAACCTCATCGAGCAGTACAAGCAGAACCCGGACGAGCAGGTGCGCGAGCAGGTGATGCAGCAGATTCAACAGGTGCGCAAGCGCATCGACGAGCTGATGCAGCGCATGGCGGAGATGCGCCAGGGCATCCGGGACGAGCACCTCAACGCCGAGGCCCTCCAGGAGATGATGAAGGACCAGGACATGCAGAGCGCGCTCGACGAGGTGGAGCGGCTGATGCGCGAGGGCAAGACGGACGAGGCGCTCGCGAAGCTTCAGGAGCTGTCCATGCAGATGGACGAGATGCTCAACGGCCTGAACGAGGCGCAGGACGAGTTCGGCAACGAGCAGTACCCGGAGCTGGCCAGGAAGTTCGGCGAGTTCATGGACGAGCTGCAGAAGACGGCGCAGGAGCAGCAGCGCGTGGCGGACGCCACCAAGGCGCTGCGAGACCAGGCGCGGCAGCAGAACAAGGACCGGCTGGCGGAGAAGGGCCGGGGGATGAAGGAGGAGCTGCAGCGCCAGCTGGAGCAGGTGCAGAAGCACTACCAGGAGCTGAAGCCGGACGAGCTCAACAGCCGGGCGTCGCGGCCGCTGGAGGAGGCGCAGGCGGAGCTGGAGAACGCGAAGAACGCGCTGAAGGTGGATGACTTCGACCTGGCGGCGGAGGCGGCGCAGCGGGCGTCGGAGGCGGCGCAGCAGCTGTCCAGCTACGGGGAGCAGCAGCGCGCGCTGGACGAGCTGTACGGCAACCCGGACGACGTGCGCCAGCAGTCGGCGCAGCTGGCCGAGCAGCTGGAGAAGGACGCGAGGACGGTGGAGGACGTGAACCGCAAGCTGCAGTCGCTCTTCCCGCCGCCGGGCTCGCAGATGGGGCAGCAGGAGAAGCAGCAGTTGCAGCAGCTGGCCCAGCAGCAGCAGTCGCTGGAGCAGAAGGCGCGGGAGCTGCGCCAGCAGATGCAGGACATGGAGCAGATGGCGCCCATCTTCGGCCAGGAGGCGGGAGACCAGATGGACGAGATTGGCCGGCGGATGGGCGAGGCGGCGCAGCGGATGCAGGGCAAGGACGCGAACCGGGGCTACGGCGAGCAGCAGGCGGCGCTGGAGGGGCTGAAGCAATTCCAGCAGCAGATGAAGGAGAGCCAGCGGGGCCGGGGCAAGGGGCGCGGACTGCCGTTGCCGATGGGCATGGGCCGGCAGCAGGGCAACGGGCGGGATCCACGTGACAAGGTGGAGATTCCGGACGAGGAGGCGTACCAGGCGCCGAAGGAGTTCCGGAAGGACCTGCTGGACGCGATGAAGGAAGGGACGCCGGAGAAGTACCAGGACCAGGTGAAGCGCTACTACGAGGAGCTGGTCAAGTGATGAACCGGGTTGTCTTCGCCCTGCTGTCCCTGTTCCTCGTCACGAGCGCCCAGGCCCAGGACGCGCTGAAGGCGGAAGCCAAGGAGCGGCTGGGGAAGGTGGAAGCGGCGCTGGACGCCTGGGACGTGCCGGGAGCGCGGCGCGAGCTCCAGGCGCTGGAGGGAATCGTCCCGGAGGACGTCGAGCCGCTCAAATACTTCCAGGGCCGGGTGGCCTTCGAGGAGGGCCGCTACGACGAGGCCATCGAGCTGTTGCAGGCGGCGAACATCGAGGACAAGCCGGGCAGCTACCTGCGGCTGGCCAAGGACACGCGCGCCATCGTGAAGGACTACGCGCGCGCGGAGAGCGAGCACTTCATCTTCTTCTACCCGAAGGGGAAGGACGAGGTGCTGGTGCCATACGCGCTGGAGACGCTGGAGTCCATCCACCGCGCCCTCGCCGAGGACCTCGGACACCGGCCGCCGGGAGGCAAGATTCGCGTGGAGGTGGTGAACAACGCGCGCGAGCTCTCCAAGGTCAGCACGCTCACGTACCAGCAGATTCAGACGACGGGCACCATCGCCATCTGCAAGTTCAACAAGCTGATGGTGACGAGCCCCAAGGCGGTGGCGCGGGGCTACGACTGGCAGGACACGCTGTCGCACGAGTACATCCACCTGGTGGTGAGCCAGATGAGCCACAACACGGTGCCCATCTGGCTGCACGAGGGACTGGCCAAGTTCCTCGAGTCGCGCTGGCGGGGCAAGCCGGGGCTGGCGATGACGCCCTCGACGCAGGCGCTGCTGGGGCGGCGGGTGAAGGAGGACAAGCTCATCCCCTTCGAGAAGATGCACCCGTCCATCGCGATGCTGCCCACGGCGGAGGACGCGGCCACGGCCTTCGCCGAGGTCTACTACGCCATCGACTACGTGTACGAGACGCAGGGCAACAAGGGCCTGCGGGAGATCATCCTCGGCCTGCGGGATGGGAAGCCGGACCGCAAGGCGGTGGAGTCGGCCACGGGGATGTCCTTCGCCCAGTTCGAGAAGAACTGGCTGGCGCACATCAAGAAGCAGCCCTTCCCGCAGGAGCTGCTGCCGCAAGAGAAGGTCGTCCTCAAGGAGAACGCGAAGGAGCAGGACGAGAAGAAGAAGGGGCGGGAGATCTCCTTCGGGGACTTCGCGGAGGTGACGGAGGTGCCGGCGCGCAAGTTCGCGCACCTGGGCGAGCTGATGCGCGAGCGCAACCGCATCAAGGCGGCGGCGGAGGAGTACGCCAAGGCGCACCGGCTGGTGGGCGACAAGTACGAGTCCGTGTCCAACAAGTACGCGCTGGCGCTGCTGGAGCTGCGGCGGCTGGACGAGGCGGAGAAGGTGCTGCGCGGCTCGCTGCGCGTGCACCCGGGCTCGCCGAGCACCAGCGTGCACCTGGGCCGCATCCTGCTCTTCCGCAAGGACTACCCGAAGGCCAAACAGGCCTACCTGGAGGCGCTGGCGGCGGACCCGTTCGACCCCGAAATCCACATCGCGCTCATGCGCATCCACGGGGCACTCGGGGAGACGGCGCTCGTCACGCGCACCAGGGCGGCCAGCGTGGTGCTCACCGGCCTCAAGCCCGAGGATGTGGAGCAGGTGTCCCGCGAGTTCATGCGCGAGGACAAGGAGCTCGTCGAAGGCGAGGCCTCCCTCAACACCCCCGCGGGCAAGGACGCCGCGCCCGCGCCCGCGGCCCCCGCGACGGACGGCGGCAGGTAGCCGACAGCGAGCGAACAAAGACGACTCCTCCAGATGAGCGGGTCCTCCAAGCTCCCGGACATGGTTTCTGTCCACATGGCCCCGGGTGCGCTGGCGCTGTTGGTCGTTGTGCTACAGACGACATGTGCCACGGGCTACCCCATGGGCGGAACGCTGGCGTCAGCGGTCGCCACTGGGGGCAGGTACAGCTCAAGAGGCCAGTGCCAGAGGAGCGCGCGGTTGAGGCTCGGGTGGCGGCCGCAGCCAGAGCCGACGCTCCCAACGAAGACCTGGAGGCCGCGAACGCCGACGCAGAGGAGCGCGAGGGCGCTGGGAGCGCGGCCGAGGGTGGTGGGGCGGCAAATCGGCCGCGCCTGGCCCACCGAGCGAGCGACATAGACGCTCAGGAGGGTTTGGAGGGGAGCGGCATCGGATGGCCGGATGGGGTGAGCGACGGTCGGCCATTCGAGGTGCCCATGACCCTCGACTACTTCCAGGGCTTCCTCGTGCAGGCCGGGGTGCCCATCACCGCGGTGCCCTGGTACGGGCGCACGTTGTCGCCCCAGCAAGCGTTGGAGCTGATGCCCCACCTGCTCGCCACACCGGTGACGCTGGGCAACTTCGGCTTGCGACGCATGGCGGCACACCTGCTCCTGGAGGTGGCCACGGGTGGGGAGTTGGTGACGCGGGACGAACTCCACGCGCGCATGCGGCGCTTCTCGGAGCTGCTGGTGCTGCGCCCTGACGGCTACCTGGTGAAGGCCACTTCAGGAGTAGCGGTCCAGAAGGCCGGGGATGTTGTGCTGGCCGAGGACGGGACGCTGCGCGCCGGGCGCTTCGAGGTGGGTCCCTTCAACGAAATCGACGGCGGGCTCCTCTTCCCGGTGGATGAAAAGCTTGAGACCCCGAAGGGGGCCCGTCCAGCGGGCATCTACGAGCCGGACGACAACCCCGGGCTCGCGGTGGCCGAGGGTGCCGTGCTCGCGGCCGTGGATGTGGTGGAGGGCCTCTACCGGCTCGTCTTCTACACGGGCGAGATGCTCGAGGGGATGGCCCAACTCCCGGGTGCGGTGAGGCAGCTCTACGAGAACTCGCCACAGTTGTGGGAGGAGTTCCGCCACAAGCCCTATGCGGAGAAGGTGCGGACCGTCTCGCGGCTGGCGACGGGCATGGTTCTGACAGCAGGCACCTCGGGAGTAGGGGCAGCGAAGGCAGCATCGTGGGGCGGGAGAATTGGGGCAGGCTCATGCGTGGTGGCCCGTAGAAGGTCACGGTGAAGAACTCATCGCGCAGGCGCATCGACTTTTGTGCCTGCTATACGTAAAGGCCGCCCATCGGGCCTATACTCGTCAGTCCACCATATGAACGAGAACTCCACCGCTGCCGGCGGCCGCGCTACCGAATCGGGCATGGCCTTCCAAGCAGCCGTCACAACTTGGTTCGCCGTCCAGATGCTCGCCGACGTCCCCATCGGTTCGGCCTTCGGTCTGACGGCGGACCTGAAGATTTCCGGCTTCCAATGCGAGACCGGGGACGCTATCGACGACCTCGTCGTGCGGCTCGAAGGCGGCGGGGCGCTCTACGTGCAGTGCAAGACACGGCCGGACCGGCCAGCTCTGGCGAAGGGGCTTGACCAGGTCGTCGACCTGTACGTGCGTCAAAAAAAGAGGAGTCCGTCGCCCACAGGCCAAGTCCGGGCGTTGCTCGCCGTCGCCGAAGACGCGCCTCGCACGCTCGATAAGTTGAATGCGGCTTGCCGCCTCTTCGACCATGGCGGCGCCTGGGGTGACGTGATCGCCCGAGCGACGGCTGAAGGGCGCGATGCCCTGACCCTATTCGAAACCCACGTCCAAGCAGCTTGGCCTACCCATGTAAACGCGCCGCTTGAGGCGGAGGACCTCGTATCGCTCGCGCGCCTGTTCCAGATCCGGCGGTTTCCCGAGGACGCGACGAGCGAGGCATGGCGCACCGGAGTACACATCCTTGGCCGAAGCCTTTATGGCTCCGACGGCGCCGGCGAAGCGCCGATGGCGACCCTCCTCGGGCTCAGCCGTCAGTTCATTCGCACGGGCGCCCCCGTCGATCGTGCTGGCGTGCTACGAGGGCTTCGAGCGGCGGGGCACGTCGACATTTCCGCCCCAGGATTCGACAAGGACATAGAGATACTCCTCGCCTATTCACGTGAGGAACAGAGGCGCCTGAGCAAGCACATGAGCTTGCCAATCGATGGCGGAATCGAAATTCCAAGGGATTGTCTCGCCCCCCTCCGAGCAGCGGCTGAGAGCGGAAGTCTACTCGTCACCGGTGAGCCTGGGGCCGGAAAGACCGGTGTACTGCTGAGGCTTGCGGAGCAGATGGGAAAAGCGCCGGGGCCGGTCCTCTTTCTGTCCGTTGAGCGATTCTCCGGCTTCCGCACGCGGAGCGACTTCCGCAGCGAACTCAAACTGGACCACGATCCGCTGGAGGTCCTGGGCGCATGGCCTGGCACCGACCCTGGATTGCTGATTGTGGACGCCCTTGATGCCTCAAGGGGGGGGCCATCCGAAGCGCTCATCGCGTCGTTCATCGAAGAGGCTGTCCAGAAGCTGGGAGCACGCTGGTCTATCGTCGCGTCTATCCGTAGCTTCGACCTTCGTAACGGCCGCCGATTCCGCGAGATCATGCCCGGCCTGCCTCCCAACCCGAGTTTCGCCGAGCAGGACCAGGGAGGCGTCCGGCATTTCCACGTGCCACGGCTCTCCAGCGGCGAGTTGGCGGCAGTGGCCGCAGCGTCACCAATGCTCCGCGAATTGGAGGCGTCGGCGCCAGACATTCTGAGCGACCTGCTCCGCAACATCTTCAATCTCTCGCTGGCCGCCGAGCTTCTTAGCGCGGGTGAAAACCCACAGTCCATCCGCACCGTAGCCACTCAATCGGAGCTCATCGGCCTGTACGAGGACATCCGGCTCCCAAGCCAACGCCTTCGCCTTGCCGTGAAGGCGGCAGTATCCGCCATGGTCCAGCGCCGACAGCTCACCGTCCGCGCGACCGATATCGAGAACGATGCGGTGGACGAGGTGCGCCAAGCCGGGGTGCTCACATCGGCGGGCGACCGCGTGGCCTTCGCCCACCATGTACTCTTCGATCACATAGCCGCTCGCTTCTATCTTTCGGGTGACGATCCCGGGGCACTGCGCACGCAAGTCACCCAAGATCCTACACTCGGGCTCATGCTTGGACCCGCACTGCGGTTCGCGCTTGAGGAGGTGTGGGAGGCAGATAAGGAGGGACGGCCGAAAACCTGGCGCTTCCTGACGGACCTCGCCGGGGTGTCCGCCCCGGATCCAGTAGTGCTGAGCATCGCCATCAGAACCGCTGCAGAGCGCGTCGCCACACCATCGGACGTCGATGCCCTCTGCACCCTCATTGAGTCCGAGCAGAGATCAGAGGCCGTCGGCCAACTCGTGGGCCAATTGTCACGGTTCGTCGGAATGGCGGCTGGCGAGCATGGCGGTCTCCTATCGTCTGCGGCCGAAGCATGGGCGCGCGTCGCACGCGTCGCTGCGGTGGTCAAAGTTGGTCGGTTGGCGGATGCATCCCGAGTGCTGCTGATGACTCTCGCGGAACGATCCGACCTCTCGGCTCCGAAGGTCTTGAACACATTCGGCGACGCTGCGCGGACTCTCTTGAACACTGCATGGTCACTCTCCCCAGAGCACCCGGCCCTAACCACAGCGGGCATCCGCTTCGTTGCAAGATCCTATGGAACGGATCCCGACGCCTCTCGCGCACTCCTCGGTCGCATACTGGACGACCGCTTCGAGAAGCACGCCTCGGAGGAAGCGCCCTGGCTGGCAGAAGGCGTCACATCGATCATCCCGCACGACCCGGTCTTCGTCGCCCGGATCTACGCGACACTATTCGGGCGCGATGTGACAGACGACGCGATGACCTGGATGGGCGGCTCACCCAGCCGGATTTTGGCGATGACGTCTACCCGTCGGCAGGACTACCAGCACGCCCGCTGGCGTTTGAATAAGGCGCTCGGGTCGTTCCTGAAAACCGCCCCGATGGCCGCCACTGCAGCGGTGATCGGCACCGTTCAGGGGATTGACGCCGCAAAGCGGCGCGGCCTCAGCAGTCCGCAGAAGCTCACGCGATTGAGGATAGGCGAAAAAGACATCCAAGTCTTCGACGATATCCTATCGCTCCAGGATTGGCGAAGGGAGAGCACCCACGAAGAAGAGCCCCTGAGCACCTTCGTAACCTTTCTCCGCACCTGCCCTCGGGAAGCCTTCCGCGAGGCGGTGATGGCTGCCCTCAAGCTTCCCACGAACGCGGCGGTGTGGGCCCGCCTGTTCGGCGTGGCCGCTGAACGCCCCGAGGTTGCTGATGACATGCTCTGGCCGTTGGCAGCAGAGCCGCACTTTACGGCGCTCGAGGGTCTGTATCGCGACGCCGTGAGCTTCCTCTCCGCAGCCTATCCACGGCAGACACCAGAAAGCCGCTCGGCCTTCGAGACTGTGGCTTTGGCGCGAGACCTCTTCCCAAGCGAGCCGGAAGCAAACTGTTGGGACCTAGTCCTCAAACGATTCCTGGCGATCGTGCCTGAGAACCTACTCGTCACGCCCGAGATGCGCACGCGTCGCTCCGAGCTTGCGGCGTTGAACGAACTTAGGGGAAATCCGCCGCGCCTGAGCATAGAGGGCGGATGGAAAGCCTCGCCGGATGATATCGTGGAAAGCCTGCTGCGAAGCGAGGGTGCGGACCTTGAGCGAAGCCCTGACCGCGAAATCCGCGCGGCCAGCCGCCAGCTTGAGGACCACCTGAAGCAGAACGAGCAAGACGCCGACGCCGTCTTCCTTGCGCGGCTCTGGGCCGACATCTTGGACGTTGTCGTGCTCCTCGACAAAGGGGCGGCCCAGGAGCCTCATCCCAGGCTCGTTCATTCAAGCTGGGGAGCGGTCAGCAACGGGGTGGAGCGGCTCGCCAAGAGCATCGCCTATTCGCCAGGAGCCAAGGGGTTACCGGAACTTGATCCTCTGCTCGCCTTGATAGATCGCCTGTCGGCGAGTCCCTATCCCGAGCGTACGGACACTCCGCCAGAGCAAATGGCTTGGGGTAACTGGGATGTTCGCGTCTATGCGGCATTGAGCCTCGTAGCCCTCGCGCCGAGGTTCGCCGGAGAGCGGCCCGACATCGTCAACCGGATGGCAGTATGCCTGCGCGATCCCGCCCCCACGGTACGGCTTCAGGTCACGAAGTCACTGAACGTCCTATGGAAGGTCGCTAGAGAGCGAATGTGGACTCTGGTGGCCGATGTAGCCGACCACGAGACGCACTGGGGAGTGCTCCGCTTCTTCGTCGCTGGATCGCTGCGGGCACTGTCGCGCGCCGAGCCCGAGCGGTGCGCAGAATTCCTCGACCGGGTGCTGCAACGCGATTGGGCCTTGCGCAGGGATGCGCAAAGTTCAAGCCATCATCCCGACGGCGATGCATTCGCGCACTTGGTGGCCTTCCTATACGTGGCCCTCGGCGAGGTTCGCGCTTGGAAGTGGATTGAGCACTGGGCCTCTGACTTGCGCCGTGGCAAGGCTCATATCGCCCCGATGCTGCATGACCTGCGAGAAGTGTTCTTCTTCTCGTACTTGAACGAGCCGAAGCCTGACCAGCTTGAGATGGCATCGCGAGCGCGAAAGCTGCTCGATCTCGTGGTTAGCGCAGCAGTCCGCGCCTTGGATGAGGCCCACCCCCATCTGCTCGGAGCCCCCTCACAGGAAGCAATTGAGACTTGGCGCCCCCTCTATGAGGCTGGCGACCGCGTGATCTACGAAGTCTGCAGTCAATTCTATTTCGGCTCAGGCGCGTTTCGCTCGCCAGGAAACCGCGAAACCAAGATTGGTCTTTCAACTTCTGCAGCCAAGCGGCGCTTCCTAGCCGACCATTCCGCGACTCTTGACGCGATCGCTGCCCATGCCCAAGCCCGCACGGTCCACAATCTCCTTGAGTTGCTCGCGTATCTCGTGGACGGCGACCCTCCCGGGGTGTTCGACCGGGTCGCAAAGCTCCTGCTCGGGCCAGCCGCAGCAGACGGATACCAGTTCGAAGCTCTCGGGCTGGACAGCTTGGTGAAATTGATCCGTCTCTACCTAGCCGACTACCGTGAGATTTTCGAAGATGCCGCGCGCCGTCAAACCCTGGTTGCAGTCCTGGAACTGTTCTCGTCCGTAGGTTGGCCTGAGGCGATGAAGGTACTCTTCGAATTGCCGGACTTGCTGCGATGAGCGAGGAGAGCAGAATCGCTGCTTTTGGAGATGCGCTTCGTACGGCCTTCACCCAGTTCAAGGCCCAAGAGGCGGTAATTCGGCAGCAGGCGACAACTGCCCTGTCGGACAAGCTGATTGTGCCGGGCGATGGCGAGGCGCTACTTGAACGCCGAACACGGCGATTCCTGATCGATCCGATGTTGCGCGCCCTCGACTGGAATCCGGACGATCCCAACAAGGTGACGGAAGAAGCCAGAAGCTGGGCCGAGAATGGGGATCGACTCTATTTCGACTACCTAGGTGTCAGCCAACGCGGCGCGCCGACCCTTCTCGTGGAGGCGAAGGGCGCGGACTCCGTGAGCGCTCGACCGCCGCGAGAGGACAACGTCAGCGCCTCACGGATGCCGCTGCTGATCAGCGAGGCGCTCGGCAAGCTGAAGACCGGTGATAACCCCGGAATTCTGGCGCAATGGGTCGATTGGCTTAAGGACCTTCGCTCCTATGTGACCTCGTTTGGCGAGGCAGAACGCGCAACTCTCAAGCGCGTGGTGATCACGGCCGGTCGCTGGCTCATCATCTTCAGGAATCCCTCAGCAGCATTCATTGATGGTGGGGCACCAGATTGGAGCGAAATTCACTGCTTCGTCTCGCCAGAAGAGATCGTCGAGCGGCACGGCGAAATCCACAAGCTCCTAGCCCGTCGCCGACTCATCAACACACTCCCACTTACAATGAACCTGGGAGAGGCACTGCAGATCCTTAATCCCACTGCCCTGAGCAAAGCCTATAGAGGCGTGGTGGTGGCAACCAGCATGACAGGCAGCAGGCGCAGTGAATTCCCACTGCGCGCCGTCTATCCGGCGATCGTGCTGCTCAGCGGCGGTCGCGCATTCGCGGTGGTCGACTACAACGCGAACCCGGCCATCGAGCCGCGCGACGCTAGTCAGCTCGGCACATTTACTGCTGATCTCACGGCGAAAGGCGAACGATTCCAACAACGCGTGCTGAACGCTTTCAACCGACTCGATCTAGAGATGTCGTCGGCCGTCCACTTCCCCATCAACATTCGGGAGCCGGAGTTCGGGTCGGCATTTGCGCCGGAGCCCGGGTCGACAGATGCGCTCGCCCCGGCGGCGCCAGTCCGACCACAACTGGTACGACAAACGGGAGAGCACAACACACAGCACGAGTTCCTCGTCATCACCGGCCAAGGCTGGTTCTACAAGGCGGCTCCCCCAAAGGGACCGGAATGCGATTTCCACAACTTTCCGATCGCTAAGAAGCGCGGCTTCGCGGGCAGCGACGGGCGGTTCGAACACGTCGCCGACAGCTTCACGCTCTCGGGGGATCCACAAAACTGCCAACACGCCGATCTCCTGGACCTCCGGCGCTCGCGCTGCCAAGTGCTCCAGCTCGAGTCGCACCTGTGCTGTCGAACGTGCATCTTCCACGAGGTCTGCTGGGAAACCACAGAGCTGAACCGGCTTCCCTGCGGAACGTGAGTCCCTCGGGCTCGAAAGCGCTCAGCTGTAAGGAGTCGCATGGAGACACCGCTTGAGCATGGGCTCAGTCGACGGCTAACACGCTCTAAACCCCCGGATATAGTTCCTGTCCACGTCGGACTGATGGAATGTCCACGAAGTTCTTTGACATCGTCGCAGAGCGAATAGAAGGACTACTTCCGGGCGCGAACACGAGCAACTGGTCCGACAGTCAGACCAAATGTAACAGTTCGCGGCCGGAGGGTGCAGCGCGCCAATTCCCCCACATCCATCCATGGCCAATTCATAGTGATGGGTGGACACAATCCATGCCCGGGGGATTAGTGTCCCGCCGCATGAATGCCCGGCTTCCGACCTTCTCCCTCGCCGCCGCCGCCGTATTCCTCCTCGCCTCCCCCGTGGAGGCCAAACCCTACCGGGCCATGGTGACCCGCACCGCCGAGACGACGCGGAGCGGGAACCTGGAGCTCGGCCTGCGCTACCAGGGCTTCTTCAACCTCGAGTCCGAGCGCTCCCTCCCCTACCAGCAGCTCTCCCCGAGCATCCGCTGGGGCATCCTCGACAACCTCGAGGCCAACGTCTATTTCGAGCTGCTCGGGCTCGGCCTGCCCGGCGACAACGACTTCCAGCTGGCCTTCGGTGACATTCCCCTCGGCCTGCAGTGGACGTTCCTGGAGACGCGCCCCTTCGCCCTCGCGGCCTACGCGCGCGTCACCTTCCCCACCGGTCCCAGCAACCAGGACGCCATCCCCCCCAACCTGTCCGATGGCACCTGGGACTACGAGGGCACGCTCGTCGGCGAGCTGCGGGTGAGCAAGGATCTGCGCTTCATGCTCAATGGCAGCTACCTCCACCAGGGCACGCGGGACCGGGGCGCGCTGGCGGACTTCGACGTGCCGGATGCCGTGCAGTTGGGCCTGGCGGGCACGTACAACATCGACAACTTCACCCTGGTGGGCCTGGAGGTCATCGGCCGCATCTACTTCGAGCCCGCCATCACCCCGGTGTGGACGAACAACGCCAACCAGGTGGAGATCATCCCCGTGGTGCGCCGCGAGGTCTTCCCGGGACTGGTGCTGGAAGCGGTCGCCGGCATCGCGGTGACGCCGGACCTCTCCAACATCTACCGCTTCCGCGCGCTGATTGGCGGCACCTACGAGTTCGACCTCGCCTCGGGCCCGCGCCTGCCCGAGGACGATGACGACGACAAGAAGCCCACGCCGAAGAAGAAGAAGCCCTCGACGCGCAAGCGCTGAGCCGGGCTCAGGCCGGAGTCAGCTCCACGGGCAGCCGCGAGAGCCCCCGCAGCTGGATGGAGGGAGTCCATTGCAGCGGCTCCGGCCCACGCGACAGGCGCTGGATGCGAGGCAGCAGGGCCTCCAGCGCCACGCGCGCCTCCATCCGCGTCAGGGCCGCGCCCAGGCAGAAGTGGATTCCATGACCAAAGGCCAGATTGCCCCGCTGCGGACGCTCCAGGATGAACCGCTCCGGGTCGGGGACATACGCCTCGTCCCGGCTGGCCGCGCCCAGGAGGAGGATGAGCACGGAATGCTGGGGCAGCCGCACGCCGCCCAGCTCCACCTCCTCCAGCGTCAGCCGGAAGGTGGACTGCGCGGGTGACTCGTAGCGCAGCACCTCCTCGATGAACGCGGGCACCAGGGCCGGCTCGGCGCGCAGGCGCTCCAGCAGCCCCGGTTGGTCCGCCAGCAACACGGCGCCATTGCCCAGCAGGTTCACCGTCGTCTCGAAACCGGCCACCAGCAACAGGAACAGGAAGGCCATCAGCTCCGCGTCGCTGAGCGCCTCGCCGTCCACCCGGGCCTGGAGCAGCGCACTCACCAGGTCCTCGCGAGGCTCGCGGCGGCGCTCCGCCACCACCTCGCGCATGTCGTGCTCCATCTCCTGGATGGTGTGGCGGATGCGCTTCTGGCCCTCGTGGTCGGACTCGGCGGTGGCGCTGACGGCCCCGAGGTCATCGGACCAACGCTTGAAGCGCGGGAAGAGCGAGGGGTCCAACCCCAGCAGCAGGCCGATGGCGGCGGCGGGCAGCGGCAGGGCCAGCGCGGGAAGGAAGTCCACCGTGCGCTGGGCCAGCATGGCGTCGACGAGCTGCCCGGCGGTGGCGCGGAGCATCGGCTCGAGCCGGGTGAGCATGGACGTGCCGAAGGCGCGGCTGACGAGCGTCCGGGCCCGCCCGTGCTGGGGCTCATCCATCACCAGCAGGGAGTGGGCGATGGGGTTGTGGTCCAGCCAGGGCGGCAACATGGAGCGCTGGAGCCCCGCCGAGGAGAAGACCTGGGGATTCTTCAGGACGTGCATCACGTCCGCGTAGCGCGTGACGGCCCACAGCCCGCCCGGGTCCACCTGGCACACGGGCGAGTCCCGCCGCAGCCGCGCGAAGTGCGGATAGGGATTGGCCAGGACCTCGGGAAGCACCAGATTCAAGCGCCCGCTCATGCCGTCATTCCACCTTTGTCTCGGGGAGTGCACGGCATGCTACGGGAGCGAGGCCGGGGGCTCCAGCCCCGGCGGCCCTCAGGCCTCGACGCCCACGCCCACCATCGGGCCGGGCTCGGCCGTGGCCGGCTGCTGCGCCCGGACACGGCGCGGCTCCGGAGCCTGCTGCGAGCCCTCGCGCCAGTCGAAGCGGCCCTTGAGCTTGATGAACCAGCTCTCGAAGTAGCGGTGGCTCAGCGTGGCGGCCACCACGCTCGCCGCCAGCGTCAGCACGAAGTAGACGGCCACGTGCTGCCCCGGCAGCGCCTTGCGCACCACGTTGAGGGTGAGCATGTGCAGCAGGTAGACGCCGTAGCTGACCGTGCCCACGTAGCGCACCCACGCGTGGCCCAGCACCGGCGCCAGCGGATGCTGCTCGCGGATGCAGGTGGCCACCACCAGCGCCGTCATCACCAGCGAGACGAGCCAGTTCGGCGCCTCGTGCCACACCACCACGCCGGCCAGCGCCACCGCCATGAGCGGCACGCTCCACGCCCGGCCCAGCACCCGGGACACCCAGGCGAAGCCCTTGGGCGAGTGCGTCAGGTGCGCGGCCAGGCACCCCAGGCAGATGGACGCCGAGACGCTGGTGAGCACGCGCCCGCCCAGGTGGCTCGCGTCCAGCAGCCCCGCGGACACGGCCCACGGCGCGCCCACCGACACCGCGAGCAGTCCGCCCATGAAGAGCACCGGCGTCCACGTGCGCCGCGACAGGGCCATCACCAGCGGCCACACCAGGTAGAACTGCTCCTCGGTGGCCAGCGACCAGGCGAAGTAGAAGATGACGCGCTTGTCCGCGGCCGGCGGGACGAACCAGTTGGACGTGTACGTGAGGAAGGCCGGCAGGTTGGCGAAGAAGTCCCCGCGCACCACCGCGTCCTTCTCCGACACGAACACCAGCGCCGCGTACAGGCCGAGCACCGTGTAGTACAGCGGGAAGATGCGCAGCGCGCGCCGGGCGAAGAAGCCTCGCAGCGAGATGTGCCCCGCCTTGTCCCGCTCGCGCAGCAGCAGCGTGGTGATGAGGAACCCGCTGATGGCGAAGAAGAGCGAGACGCCCAGGTACCCCCGCCCCACCAGGCCCTGATGGCTGCCCGCCACGTGGTAGGCCACCACCGCCACGATGCTCAGGCACCGCAGTCCGTCCAGTCCGGCGAAGAAGCGGCTCTTCAGGAAGGCGTCATGGGCGTTTGGCATGGAGTTCCCGTTTCGTTGGGACTCCATGTTTAGCAGCGTTACCAGATTGTGAAAGAATAAATGTTGAACCCAAACCACGAAATTTCAACAGGTGTACATTTCGTGACAGGCCTGTTGCACCGGCCCCCTCAGGGCTTCGAGGCGCCCACCTGGAGCCGGGGCCCGGGAGCGAAGGTGCTCCAGTCCGGGCAGGACACCTGACGCGGCGCGTAACGCTCGTTCCGGGCGCCCTGGGGGGAGTGGTACTGCAGCTGGGCCTCGAGCTGGGCCGTCAGCACCTGGAGCAGCGCGGCCGGAATGGGGGCCTCCGGGGAGTAGAGGTCGCGCGCCTCGCCCGGGTCCTCCTGGAGGTTGTAGAGCTCGTAGTGCTGGGACGAGCGGTCCAGCGTGAGCTTCCACGGCCAGCACACCACCCCATCCCCGAGCCGCAGCCCATGCAGGGTGAAGAAGATGGCCGGGTGCGGGGCGCCCGGACGCTCCAGCTCCGTCAGCGGCCGCCCCTGGAAGGACGGGTGCGGCGCGAGGCCGAGCAGCTCCAGCACCGTGGGCAGGACATCCAGCTGGGAGAGCGGCACGTCCACGTCGCGGCTCGCGATGCGCCGGGGCCAGTGGATGAGCAGCGGCACGCGCAGCTGGATGTCCGTCAGGGACTTGCCATGGGTGACGCGGCCGCCCTCGTAGAAATGCTCTCCGTGGTCCGAGGAGAGGATGATGAGCGTGTCCTCCCACTGGCCGCTGGCCTCGAGGTGGCTCAGCAGCCGGCCCACCTGCGCGTCCACGTACTCCAGGGCGTTGTCGTAGCGGTTGAGCACCACCTCCAGCTCCTCGCGCGGGTAGTGCAGGAAGCCGAAGGTGCCCGGGTTGGGCTCGGAGGGCTGGTGGCGTCCGGTGAAGCCCGGCGGAAGCGCGTACGGGAAGTGGGTCCGCTGGAAGTTCACGTACGCGGCCCACGGCGCCTTCGACTGCTTGCGCAGCCACTCGAGGAAGACATCCACGGTGAGGTGGTCCGGGAGCTTGCGCTCCTCGCCCTCGCCCATGTGCGGGCCGGGATGGTCGTTGGAGTCCCGGTAGAAGGTGGGCGTCCCCGTGTTCTGGAAGCGGCGCATGCCCTGCCAGTTCTCGTTCTGGCTGGAGACGGTGGCGGTGTCGTAGCCGAGCGTGTGGAAGACGTCGTGGAAGAGCATCCGCGGGTAGTTGATCTGCTCGTACTGCTCCAACCACGGCCGGCGGCGCGGCAGCAGCGAGGACAGCAGCGCCATCTGCGCGTAGGCGGACGCGGGGGCGGTGCTCCACACGTGGCGGAAGCGCAGGCTCCGGCTGGCGAGGCGATCGATGTTGGGCGTGGCGGCCCGCGAGTAGCCGGCGTAGCCCAGGTGTTGGGCCGGCACGGACTCCAGGAGGATGAGGAGGACGTTGGGCCGGGGTCCCTTCCACTCCCGGGCGGACGCGAGCCACGCCTCACCCGCGGAGAGCGGCGGACCGGGCGGCACGGACGGAGGAGGCCGCGCATCCCTCCGCGCGGAAATCCCCGCGTCCCCGGAGTCATCCCCGAGCGAGCTCAGCAGCGTCAACTCGGGGCAGGCGTCCCCCACGGACCGGAAGCCCGGCGTGGTGGCGAGCACGAACACGGCGGCGCTGCCTCCCAGGCCCACGGCCGCGAGCAGCGCCAGCGGGTACGGCCGCTGCTTCGCGGAGGGGCGGACGAGGAGCAGGAACAGCAACGCCGCCAACACGAGGGCGGACGCGCCGAGGGAGAAGATCTCGGTCCGGTGCCCCACCAGCGCGGCGTGGAAGAACTGCGAGGGGCTGGCGAGGAACATCTCCAGGCCGGAGAACGTCGGCAGCGCGCCCGACAGGATGCGCACGCCCGTGGCCATCACGTGGTGCGCGGCGGTGAGCGTGAGCCCCGCCGTCACGAGCCCCGCGGCCAACGGGCGGCCTCCCCGCAGGTGAATCCATGGAGCCGTGAGCGCCGCGCCCAGCAGGCCCACCAGCGCGAAGACGCCCGTGGACACCAGCACGGCCGCGGCTCGAGCTTCCTGGCCCGACCACGCAACGACTCCCTGCCCCAGCACCGCCAGGACCAGCCCCAACCCCGCTCCCACCTGGAACGAGCGCGTACACCACACCGCGCGGGAGGGCCTCTCGGCTGCGAAAAGCATGGGGGTCGGCATCACGTGGAAACCAGAACAGTATCACCTGGGGTCTCGTCGGATACCATCCGCGCCCATGACCGAGCGAGTCCTCAAGTGCCCGCAGTGCAATGCGCCCATCGCGCCTGCTCGCCTGGCCCGCTCGGCCGTCTGCTCGTTCTGCGGGGCCACGGTGCAGGTGGACCCCACGGCCGTCTCCGCCGCGCGCTTCCGGGAAGCCTTCCAGGCGTGGAACCAGCCGTCCAACCACGGCTACCCGGCCTGGTGGACCCTCGGCGATGGCCACTGGGCGCCCGGACAGCTCCTCGCACGGGGTGAGCTCTCGACCGTCTATGTCGCACAGAGAGCCCGCTGGCCCACCGAGCGAGTGCTCCTGAAGGTGCTGCGCGACCCGGAGGACGCGCCGCTCTTCGACCACGAGTGGGACATCCTTCAGGAGCTCCAGCGCAGCACCGCGGCCGGGGCCGCGACCTTCACCACCCGGCTTCCGCAGCCGGTGGCCCGGGGCGTGCTGCGCGATGGGCCGCACACCGGCTCGCGCGCCATGGCCCTGCGGTGGCATGCGGGCTTCGTCCACACCTTCGAGGCCGTGCGCAACGTGTACCCGGGAGGCGTCGACCCGCGCGTGTCCGTGTGGATGTGGCGCCGGATTCTCGAGACGCTCTCGTTCCTCCACAGCTCGGGAGTCGTGCACGGCGCGGTGCTCCCGCAGCACCTGGTCGTCGAGCACGGCGAGCATGGGGTGCGGCTCGTGGGCTTCAGCTGCGCGGACCGCGTGGGGGCGCCCCTGCGCGCCCTCTGCACCCGCTTCAAGGACTACTACCCCGCGGAATTCTTGCGCTCGGAGACGCTCACGCCCGCGGCCGACCTGAAGATGAGCGCGCGCTGCATCGCCGCGGTCCTCGGGGGTGACCCTTCACGAGGCTCGGTGCCGGGCTCGGTGCCAGGAGCACTGGCGGCGCTCATCCGGCAGGTCGCCGCGGGGGACGGGGTCGAAACGAGGGAGGACGCCTGGACACTTCGCGAGCGCGTTGGTGAAGTGGGACACGCGGTCTTTGGCCGCCCGAGCTTCCACCCGCTCGTGATGCCGTGAGGGCGAGGCCGCTCGCGGAGACGAAGGAGCACTGACGATGGGACACGGCAATTACAGCAGCGAGGCACACGAGGCCCTCCTTCGCGGACGCGCCCGGCTTCCGGCGCAGCAGGTCTTCCAGCAGAAGTCCTGCCACGCGCTGATGAACCCGAAGGGCGTCCGCCTCCGGGAGAGCCGCGACAGCGCCGAGCATCCCAACTCGCTGGGCATCGTCTTCGCGCTGGATGTCACGGGCTCGATGGGGACGATTCCCAAGCTGCTGGCCACGCAGCTGCTGCCGAAGTTCATGAAGGTGCTCACGGACTGCCATGTGCCGGATCCCCAGCTGCTCTTCATGGCCGTGGGGGATGCGACGAGCGACAGCGCGCCGCTGCAGGTGGGCCAGTTCGAGTCCACCGCCGAGCTGATGGACCAGTGGCTGACGTGGAGCTTCCTGGAGGGAGGCGGCGGAGGGACGGGTCACGAGACGTATGAGCTCGGCCTGTACTTCCTGGCCCAGCACACGGAGATGGACTGCTGGGTGAAGCGGAAGAAGAAGGGCTACCTCTTCATGACGGGTGACGAGCTGCCCTATCCGAGCCTGTCCAAGCACATCGTGGACGGGATCATCGGGGACAGGCTGGACGACGACTTGAAGACCGAGGAGATCGTCGCCGAGCTGCAGAAGACGTTCGTGCCGTTCTTCGTCATCCCGGACCTGGAGCGCCGCAACAAGTGCGAGCGGCGGTGGAGGGACCTGCTGGGAGACCATGTGTTGTGCATGGAGTCGCCGCAGGACATCTGCTTCGTGACGGCGGGAGCCGTCTGCCTCTACGAGGGGCTGGTGAAGGACGTGGACGGACTGAGCCGCGTGCTGAGGGACGCGAACGTGCCCGGCGATCGGCTGGCGGCGACCGTCCGGGCACTGACGCCCCTGGCGGAGGCGCTCGGACGCACCGGAGGCCCTGCCCTGTCCGGCGCTCCGTCGGAGGGAGGAGGCCTGCAGAAGCTCATCCATAACGTCTTCAAATGAAGACGCCGGGTGGACGGCGAGCCTCCATCGTCATCGACCTGGGTTTCGGTGACTGCGGGAAGGGGCTGCTGACCGACTTCCTGGTGCGGCGGACGGGAGCGTCCGTCGTGGTGCGGTACAACGGCGGCGCGCAGGCGGGACACAACGTGGTCACGCCCGAGGGCCGGCACCACACCTTCGCGCAGTTCGGTGCGGGGACGTTCGTTCCAGGTGTCCGGACGTTCCTGTCGAGGTACGTCGTCATCCACCCCACGGCCCTGCTCGTGGAGGGCGAGGCCCTGCGCACCCAGGGCGTGGGGGATGTGTTCTCGCGCATCCGCATCAGCGAGCGCGCACGCGTCATCACGCCCTTCCACCAATCGGCCAACCGCCTGCGCGAGCTGGCTCGGGGTGAGTCGCGGCACGGCAGCTGCGGTGTCGGCGTTGGGGAGACGGTCCAGGATGCGCTGGAGCATCCGGAGGAGACCGTGCTCGCCGGGGACCTGCGCGATGCGGCACGGGCGCGGAGGAAGCTCCAGCGCATCCGTGAGCGCAAGTACGAGGAATTGCGTGCGCTGTGGGATGTGATTCCCGCGGGAGGCCCGGCCGGACACGAGCGCGCCATCTTCGAGCACGAGGGCGTCATCGAGGCGTGGCTCGAACAGGCGACGCACCTGGTGAAGCTCGGCGCGGTGGTGCCCGATTCGCTGCTGGGCGCCTGGATGGCGGAGTCCCCGGCCACGGTGTTCGAGGGAGCGCAGGGGGTGCTGCTCGACGAGTGGCACGGCTTCCATCCGTTCACGACGTGGTCGGACTGCACCGCCGCGAACGCGTTGGCACTGATCGCCGAGAGTGGACTGGATGCCGAGGTGGAACGGATCGGCGTGTTGCGCAGCCACATGGCCCGGCATGGCGCGGGGCCATTGCCAACGGAGACGGAGCTCCTGCGGCCCGTGATGTCCGAGCACAACACCCACAACGCGTGGCAGGGGAACGTCCGCTACGGCTGGTTCGACGCGGTGCTGGCCCGGTACGCGCTCGATGTGGTGGGTGGAGTGGATGCGCTGGCCATCACGCACCTGGACCTGTTGAAGCAGCTGCGCACCTGGAAGGTCTGTGCCGGCTACCAGCGGGAGCCGATGCGCGGAGACTCCGAGTTCATCGCGCACCGGAGCGAGGCCGGTCTCGTCACGCGGCTGGCCGTTGCCACGACGCCATCACTCGACAGGCAGGAGCGGCTGGCCAGGTGGCTGGGGCACGTGACGCCTTCTCTCGAGGAGTGTACAGCGAACGACGACGCGGTCCTGGAGCACCTCGAACGGCTGCTAGGCAGGACCGTGGATCTCGTGTCACACGGACCTCGCGCCAGTGACGTCTCGTTTCGAAGCCAGCGCGCTACCACCTATGAATAAAGCGATCATCGTTCTCGCTGTTCTGTTCGCGCATCCGGCCGCACATGCGCAACCCCATCTCTCTTGGGGCGGGCAGCACGCTGGCGCGCGCCCCCAGTTCAACCAATCATGTGGCGCGGCCTGTGGCGCTCCGATCAATGCGAGTACCGGGGAGATCATCGCTCCGGGTGCGGTCCGGGCTGGACAGGTGCTCGAGACAGTCATTCAAGCCACCGAGGCCCTTCAGGGCTTCATCACCGTGAGCAAGTTCCTCGACGAAACCCAGAAGAAAGCCGTCGAGGAGATCCTGGTCGCGTGCGTCAAGGAGGCCAATACGAAGGTGGATGATGAGCTCTTCGGAAAGGGGCGCTCCCTGCCTGATTCCGAGTGCGGCAAACAACCCACCGTCAGGGAGAAGCTCGCCCCCACCTGGCGCAGGCATCTCGGAAAGCTCAAGCACGCCGCCGCCTTCGAGTGCATTCAACGCCGGCTCTCGGAAAAGTTCCCCGACAACGTCTCCATCGAGCCACGTCTTCGGAAAGACGAGCTCACCAAAGAGGTACTGCTGACTGACAGGTGGGACGGCTCGTTGCAACCCGACATCGTCATCCACTTCACCCGGAACATCACCCGGGTTCAGTGCATCTACGATCTCAAGTTCCCCTGCGGCTACGACGTGGGTTCCAATCCATGGACCGCTGAAGTCGTGGCACAAATGACGTCCTATGCACGCCTTGGCGGTGAGTGCCTTCCCGCGCTCATCACTCCTCAGCGTGCGATCGTTCGCCAGTAGATGAGCCCATGACCTCCATCCGTCCGCGAGTCCGAATCCCTGGGCCCATCCCCTACACGTCCTGGGCTCCCGAGACAGGGGACGTCACGAGCCATTGGAACCGCCTCATCGCCCGGGATGTCGTGCGCGCCGTCTTCTTCGTGCCCCGCGACCACTTCGACATCGCCGCTGGGGTGTCCCACGCGCTCGACAGCTACCTGCATGCGGTCAGCGCCTACCCGGCTGCTCTCTCGCAATACACCTGCTGTGATTGGGAACCCAGCGGGCTCGATGACGGAGGCTGGGAACTCATTCGAGCCACCCTGAACCCAAAGGAGCACCGATACGCGGAGGATTACACGCGCGACGAGGTCTCCCAGGCCTTGAAGGATGGTGCGGACCCCTACTTCGGCATCTACGGCACGCAAGACAGCGGCTTCTCCTTCGAGTACCACGCCCGCGTTCCCTCGCGGCAGGCCTCACCCGATAGAGCAAGCGTCCTCCGTGTCACCCTGCCCACGGAGTACCTCAAGGAGCGCGGTGCCAGCGCCATACGGGAGCTCGCCCTCGAGCTGGCCTCTCTCCTTCCCTTCGCCTCCGGACATGCCGGGCTCGCGCTGGACGTCGCTTATCCCAGGCTCGGCCGGCTCGACACCCTGCGCCCTCTGCTCTTCCGCCACCCTGGCTTCGATGTTCGCGACGCCGGCATTCGCGACGAGCTGGGCGTGAAGGTGGATGGCGTCCACTGGATGAATTTCCTCGGAGAGCCAGTGCTGGGTGGGCTGGGAGGAGCCTCGGGCCTCCGCGCCCGGCTCCACTCCCCTTCCACGGAGGTGCAGGCGTTGGACAGCGAGCGTATCCTCGTGCTGCTGGGGCCAGAGCCTGAAGCAGGAGACACGGCTCACGGTCAGCCGCTCCCCGCCTATCGCGAGCTCGCACGAGTCTTGGAGCCCTGGCAGGAGCCATTTCCCTGGGGCTACCTCGGCGACCAGGGCAAATCCGCTGATGAACAAGAGTGGCGCCGCTGGTGGCGCCGGTTCCTCGACTGAGCGATGGGTGTGCGCAGCACAACGGCGGCGCCCGTGAGCACCAGGGAGCGCTCGCGCTCGTGTACAGTGCGCCGCCATGCGCTCCGCACCTCTTCCCACCGACCTGATCGGCCTCATCGGCAACACCCCCATGGTGAGGGTGACCCAGCTCGACACCGGCCCGTGTGAGCTCTACCTCAAGCTGGAGAGCCACAACCCCGGCGGCTCCATCAAGGACCGCATCGGCCTGTCGATGGTTTCCGCCGCCGAGCAGGCCGGCCAGCTCGGTCCCCACCAGAAGCACCTCGTCGAGGCCACCGCTGGCAACACCGGCCTGGGCCTCGCGCTCGTCGCCGCCCAGAAGGGCTACCGGCTCACCCTGGTGATTCCAGACAAGATGAGCCAGGAGAAGGTGCTCCACCTCAAGGCGCTCGGCGCCGAGGTGGTCATGACCCGCTCGGACGTGGAGAAGGGCCACCCGGACTACTACCAGGACATGGCCGAGCGCATCGCCCGCGAGCTGGGAGGCTTCTACGTCAACCAGTTCGCCAACCCCGCCAACCCCCTGGCCCACGAGACCAGCACCGGCCCGGAGATCGCCGCCCAGCTCGGCAACCGTCTGGATGCGATGGTGTGCGGCGTCGGCTCCGGAGGCACCCTGGGTGGCCTCTCGCGCTACTTCGCCAAGGCGATTCCCGAGTGCGAGATGGTGCTCGCCGACCCCGAGGGCTCCGTGCTCGCCGAGTACGTGCAGACGGGCAGGATGGGCAAGGCCGGCTCCTGGGTCGTCGAGGGCATCGGCGAGGACTTCCTCCCGCCCAACGCGGACCTCACCCGCGTGAAGAAGGCCTACACCATCTCCGACAAGGAGAGCCTCGAGACGGCGCGCCTGCTGCTCAAGAAGGCCGGCATCCTCGCGGGCTCGTCCTCCGGCACGCTCATCGCCGCGGCGCTGCGCTACTGCCGCGAGCAGACCACGCCCAAGCGCGTGTGCACCTTCGTCTGTGACAGCGGCAACAAGTACCTGTCCAAGATGTTCAATGACTTCTGGATGGCGGACCAGGGCTTCCTGCCCCGCCAGGCCCACGGCGACCTGCGCGACGTCATCACCCGCCGCTACGCCGAGCGCGCCGTCGTCACCCTGTCCCCCAACGACACGCTGCTCGTCGCCTACGGGCGCATGAAGCTCTACGAGGTCTCCCAGCTGCCGGTGCTCGAGGGCAACAAGGTGGTGGGGATGATCGACGAGTCGGACCTGCTGCTCGCGGCCATCGACGACGAGACGCGCCTGCGCCTGCCGGTGCGCGACATCATGACCACGCGCCTGCAGACCGTGGATGTCCGCACCCCGGTGCGCGAGCTGCTCCCGATGCTCGACAAGGGCTTCGTGCCCATCGTCGTGGAGGGCGAGGAGTTCATCGGCCTCATCACCCGCATCGATCTGCTCAACCACCTGCGGCGCAAGCTGCGCTGAGCGGGCCGTACGAGGTACCTCGTACAGGGCGTAAACCCTGGCGGCGAAGGAGCCCGCTCTCACGGAGAGCGGGTGGCCCACCTGCGCGCGTGGATGGTATGTGCTCCGCCCTTTTCTGGAGGAGACCCCCATGCGGACCCTGAGCATCGCCCTGCTCGCCCTGGCCATCACCGGCTGCGAGACGACGTCGGGCACCACCCGCCGGAAGAGCGCCGCCGAGCGCGCCGCGGAGATCCAGCGCTATCGCGAGCAGAAGGCCGCCGAGGAAGAGGCCCGTCAGAAGGCCCTCGCCGAGGTCAGAGACCCGGACGCGGGCAACACGCAGGACACGGCCGGGACGGCGCCCGCGACCCCCGCCACGCCCGAGACGCCCGCCACCCCGGCCACTCCGGCGGCGCCCGCCACTCCGGCCGTGACCCCCATGGCCCCCCTGACGCCCGCACTGCCGGTGGGACCGCGCATGGGGCTGTTCGGCCTGCGTGCCTCGCTGCTCGGCAGCACCCTGGGCCTGGGCGAGTCCGCGGGCACCAGCTCCAGCGTGGGCATCCGGTACTTCATCAACGAGCGGGCAGGCATCGACCTGGATGCAGGCTTCGCCTACGCGTCGCAGGGGAAGACGTCCCTCACGGGCCTGTCGCTGGGTCTCGGGCTGAACATCTACAGCGACTCCCCGGGCAAGGCGCTCCGTCCCTTCTTCTCGCTGGCGGGCTCACTCAACCAGGTGGGTGCCGCGAACACGAGCACCAGCGTGTTGACGCTCGCGGCCGGTGGCGGCCTGGAGTACTGGCTCGCGCCGCAGCTCTCCGTGAGCACCAGCCTGCTGGTGGGCCTGGCGACCGTGCCCAACGCGGACACGCTCGTCATCGGCACGTTCCGGCCCGGCCTCGGTGTGACGCTGTATACCGAGTAAGGCGTGCCATACTGACCGCCCCCCATGCTCTCCCGGCCGCTCGAGAATGGAACCCGGACGTGGACCTCCCCCAACGGGGAGCTGCGTCAGTGGAACCCCGCCTCCCATGTCCTCGTGTTGAGGTTCCGCGGCGCTTTGTTCGAAGCCGAGTTCTCCCGCATCGCCGTGGCCGTCATCAACGAGTTCGCCGCCAGCAACCTGGGGAAGATGGACATCTTCCACGACTGGGAGGGCATGGCGCTCTACACCACCGAGGCGCGCACCGGGCTGACGGAGCTGGGCATGCGCCTCATGCCACGGCTCAGCTCGCTCAACGTGCTGTTCAGCTCGAATGTCGTCGAGATGGGCGTGACGATGGCCAACATCACGTTGGGTGGCATCCGCATGTTCACCCAACGTGAGGAGTTCGAGCGGGCCATCCGCCAGGCCGTGGAGTCGCGGGGCGGCACGTACACGCCCCTGCCCCCGGGGTGACGACCCTCGGCCGATGCCGAAGCAGGTGAAGCCCTCCCCGGTGCCCGAACCAGCCGCGGCCCTCGAGCTTCACCCGCTCGACCCGCGCGCCCTTGGGCCCACCGATGACCGCCGCCTCCAGCGCCTTCCGCTCGCGCATCCATCGTCGTTGCCTCTCCTGCGCCTCGGTGTGTGAGGAACGCGAGGTGACTTGGGCCCTGAGCGGGAACAATCGCACCCTGGGCCACCCTCCGAACGCCGTGCACAGGAGAACGCCATCGCTGCTGTCTGCCGTACGCAGCCGTGCTGGCATGTCGGGCAATCAACCCACGCATCCTCGGGATGATCGGCCACCGCTCCCTGGAAGCCCTGTGCGGCCCCAGCCTCCCGTGCATGAATCGAATCCACGGGAAACGGGCGGTTGTCTTGGGGGGAGCGGGCTTCCTCGGATCTCACCTGTGCGAGCGGCTGCTCGCGGATGGAGCCTCCGAGGTCATCAGCCTGGACAACTTCGTCACCGGCGATGAGCGCAACCTCGCCGGGCTGAGGATGAACAAGCGCTTCATCTCGCTGCACCACGACATCACCGAGCCGTTCAGCTTCGACGGGCCGGTGCACTTCGTCTTCAACATGGCCTCGCCGGCCTCGCCCATCGACTACGCACAGCTGCCCATCGAGACGCTGCGCGTGGGCTCGCTCGGCACGGAGAATGGACTGCGGCTGGCGCACCACAAGGACGCGGTGTTCCTTCAGGCGTCCACATCGGAGATCTACGGTGACCCGCTGGTTCACCCGCAGCGCGAGGAGTACTGGGGCAATGTGAATCCCATTGGCCCGCGCTCCTGCTACGACGAGTCCAAGCGTTATGGGGAGGCCATCGTGGCGGCGTACCGGCGCGTGCACCAGGTGCGCACCCGCATCGTGCGCATCTTCAACACGTATGGGCCGCGGATGAGGCTCAACGAGGGACGCGTGGTGCCCGCCTTCGTGGGGCAGGCGCTCCGGGGCGAGGACTTCACCGTCTTCGGCGATGGGAGCCAGACGCGCTCGTTCTGCTACGTGTCGGATTTGATCGACGGCATCGTGCGGCTGGCGATGTCGGACGTGGAGGAGCCGGTAAACATCGGCAACCCGCGCGAGATGACCATCCTCCAGTTCGCGGAGGCCGTGCGCGACGCCATGGGTGGAAGCAGCCGCATCACCTTCCAGCCGCTGCCCAGGGATGACCCGAAGCAGCGCCAGCCGGACATCTCCCGGGCGCGCACGCTGCTCGGCTGGGAGCCTCGAGTGCGGCTGGAGGATGGGTTGAGGGAGACGATCCGGTACTTCCGCGACCTGGCCGAGCGTCCGAGCCCGGTGCACACGCCCCCTGAGCTGGCGGACGCGGGTTCAGCGATTTGACGTCATCCCCTCGCAAGGGAGGGATTCGACAACGCCCGCCACCGCAGCAGGAGTCCCTCCTCCTGGGCCTTCAACTCCTCGCTCCGAAGCCGACCCGCCACCGGCCGCCTGACAGGATGCCTGCACACCGGGCGCGCACTGCATGACATCGGCCTCACACGGAGGTGGCCCCCTATCTTGTCTCCGAAACGCGGACGGCCTCCCGGGCCACGGCGACGGGAGCCGGGCAAGCAAGAGGCGGAGGGGGGAAACGGCTCCATGCTCGTCTACGGAGACCATTCGCGGGAGGTACGGCCCTCCGAGGTGCTCACGGCCCTTCGTGGACGCCTGCGCCGGGTGGAGGCCGTACCCGCGGGCATCGCCCGGCACATGGCGCTGGTGTCCCTGTTCATCGAGGCGGGCGAGCTCGCCCAGGGACTGCTCGATGCGGACTTCGCCGAGCGGCGCCAGGACGAGCCGGGCCCACGCGGCGCGTCCTACCTCGCGCTCCCCATGGCCTTCGCACGCGCCGTCCGGGACTCCTACGTGAGCGGCTTCATGCGCTACGGCCCCGTTCCCGACGAAGTACTCGACGCACTCGAGCGCCTGGAGTTGCCGGAGCGGGTGACGGTGAAGATGCCCGAGGGCTACGCCTACTACGCGCTCTACCCGGAGCTGTACCTGGAGGCCGCGCGCTCACTGAGACTGCTGCCACGCCCGCCGGTGGTGGTGGGCATCCACGGCATCGGCACGGGCCTCGCGTGCGTGGTGGCCGCCGCCGCGAACACCCTGGCCCCGCCCTTCACCGTCGGGCCGGGAGGCCATCCCTTTCAGCGCCCCCTCAGCCTCGGGCCCGAGCTCGAGCGCGAGCTCCTGGCGCGCGCGCGGGAGTCCCACGTCGCCATCGTGGACGAGGGGCCCGGGTTGTCGGGCAGCTCCTTCGGGGCGGTGGCGGACTTCCTCGAGGCGCGCGGCATCCCCGAGGACCGGCTGCTCTTCTTCCCGAGCCACGCGGGGGAGCTCGGGCCCGTGGCCAGCGAGCGCCACCGGGTGCGCTGGGCCCGGGCACGCCGGTACACGGCCGATTTCGACGCCCTCTTCGTCCATCCGGAGGACCCGCCGCCGCCGCTCGCCGCCTGGGTCGAGGACCTCATCGGCCCCGTCCACGGCCCGCTCGTGGACGTGAGCGGAGGGGCCTGGCGGCACAAGATCTTCCCGGACGAGCGCCACTGGCCCGCGGTGCACGTGCAGCAGGAGCGGCGCAAGTACCTCGTCCTGTCCGAGCGCGGCGCCTTCCTGCTCAAGTTCGCCGGCCTCGGGCTCTACGGAGAGCGCCGGCTCGCACGGGCGCGGCAGCTCTCGGAGGCGAGCCTCACGCCGCACGTGGAGGGGCTGCGGCACGGCTTCCTCGTCCAGCGGTGGCTCGAGGGCGCGCGGCCCCTTCCCCTGGCACGCGGGCTGGACCGCGCGGAGCTCGTGGCGCGCGTGGGGGCCTATCTCGGCTTCCGGGCGCGCCGCTTCATCGCGGAGCCCGGGTGGGGCGCCTCGCTCGCGAAGCTGCTGGAGATGACGCGCTACAACTCGGCCCAGGTGCTGGGAGACGGGTTCGCCGAGTCCCTGGGCCCCTGGGCTCCGCGCCTGGAGCGGCTCTCCGCCGAGGTGCGCCCGGTGGAGACGGACAA
The DNA here is from genome assembly GCF_057119385.1 of Archangium sp. Classification (NCBI taxonomy): domain Bacteria; kingdom Pseudomonadati; phylum Myxococcota; class Myxococcia; order Myxococcales; family Archangiaceae; genus Archangium; species Archangium sp. Next base: position 36,602 of record NZ_DBNGVP010000084.1, read on the forward strand.
CAAGCCGCACGCGTGGGAGTGGCTCGTCCTGCCGGATGGACGGCTCCTCAAGGCGGACGCGGTGGACCACCACGACGCGCATGATCTGATCGGCTGCCAGGACGTGGCGTGGGACGTGGTGGGCGCGGCCGTGGAGCTGGAGCTGGACGCGGCGGAACAGAGCATCCTCGCCGAGTACGTGGCACGGGCGAGCGGCCACGCCGTCAGCGGGCCGCTCCTGGACTTCTACCGGCCGTGCTACCTGGCCTTCCAGTTGGGCCACCACACGCTGGCGGCCTCGGCGCTGGAGGGCCTCGTCCCGGAGGAGGCGGTGCGCCTGCGCCGGGCCGCGGAGCGCTACGCCACGCTGCTGCGCAGCACCTGCTTCGCGTAGCGGCGCGTCATGCGCGCGCAGAAGTCGGCGAACTCCTCGATGCGGTGGGGCGGGCTGGTGTGGTGGTCGTTGATGCCGCACGAGCCCGGCGTGAAGCAGTACGTCAGCGTCACGTCGAAATCCTCGAGCGCGCTCATCTGCCGATCGAACCAGGCCTCGTAGTCGGGCACCAACTCGCAGATCGCAAGGACTTCAAACGGAAGCACTACGGCACGGTGAAGGCGTAGAGCTTGTTGTTCGGGGTGCCCACCTGGAAGTTGGAGTAGCCCGAGCCCCAGAACACCGTCCCATCCGCCACGGCCGGGCCCGCGTTGCACGAGCCGCCGCTGACGAAGGTCCACAGCACGGCGCCCGTGCTCGCGTCCATCGCGTACATGTGGCCCCGCGGGTCGATGGAGCAGCCGAACACCACACCATTCGCCGTGGTCACCGGGGCCAGGTCCTGCGCGCCCTCGAGCGGATCCGGCGTCTGCCAGACGATCTGCCCGGTCGCGGCATCCAGCGCCGTGAAATTGCCCCAGGAGCTCGTCTGTCCATTGGGCAGGGTGTAGGGCAGGTGATCGTAATTGACGTTGGCCGCGTAGATGCGCCCGTCCGCCATGGCCGAGCCCCACATCATGCCGCCGCCCACGCCCCCGGGCCCCACGCGCGTGCTCCACACCGTGGCGCCCGTGTCCGGATCCAACGCCCAGTAGATGCCGCTCTTCTGGCCCGCGCCCACCAGCTCGCGCGGGGCTCCATCGGCGTGGTGCGTCTTGAAGAGGATGGCACCCTGGCCGAAGTCATAGTCGGGGCCACCCGGCGGGGGGCAGTCCTCGGGGCGGATGAGGCAGGTCAGGATGAAGACGTCCTGCGGGTAGAGCTTGCGGCCCCACTTGATGGCGCCCGTGCTCGCGTCGAGCGAGAGCATGGCGTCGAAGTAGTCGTCCGGCGCGAGGCACGCCGCCGCGGTGGCGTCATCCGTGGCATCCACCAGGCACTGGCGCACCTCGGGCGGCACGTTGGAGTTGTTGCCCGTGGTCACGTAGAGGGAGTTGCGCTTCTTGTCGAGCACGAGCGTGCTGCCCCAGACGCCCCCGCCGGAGTAGCCCTCCGGCATCACGAAGGTGCGCCACACCACCGCGCCGGTCGCCGTGTCCATGGCCACCACGTTCCCGCGGAACGTGCAGCACGGGTAGGAAGGATCCGCCGCGTAGCTCTCCTCGTACGAGGCCACGCCCACGTAGACGCGGGTGCCATCCACGATGGCCGACTGCGTGATGACAGCCGCCGGGTGCGCGTCCGGATGGGACTTCCAGAGCAGGTCGCCGGTGCTCGCGTCGACGGCCAGGAAGTCGCCGTTGAGCGTGCCGAGGTAGAGTCGCCCCTCGTGGAAGGCCGGCGTGTTGCGCGAGCGGCTGCCGGGGATGCCCGTGTACTCGGAGATCCGCCGGGACCAGATGCGCGCGCCCGTGGCGGCGTCCACCTTGTGCAGCCAGCCGCCCCAGTCGGGGAAGTACACCGCGCCCTCCACCACGGACGGAGTCGCCGAGACGTCGCCCTCGGTGGTGAAGGTCCACTTCACGTACAGGTGGGGCGCCGTCTGGGGGCTGATGTGCTGCTCATCGCCCGCGCTTCGCGTGTTGTGCAGGTTGCCGCCCGCGAACTGCCAGAGGCTCGGGCCCAGGAGATGCGCGCAGGCAATCACTGGCAGGCTCGCCAGCACCAGGCCCCAGGCCCGGTGCGTGAAACGTCGGTTGGAGGTCATGGGCGGCCAGATACACCCCGGCGCGCGGCGCACTCCACCCGGCGGCCGCTGCCCCTTGCGCCTCCAAGAAGGACACGTTCCCGCTGGGATCAGCCCCGCCCGCGGCTCGGCATGTAGGCCTTTCACCTGAATCATCGGCACAGGACGCGGAGGGTGGCCCTACTGCACTCCGAGAAAAATCAGGGGTTTTCTCAATGCTTGGGACATCAAAGAAGGAATACCGTTTAGAATCGGAAACTCCCGCCCGAGAGAGGCCGCGCCATGCCGTTCTCCCGCCGTCGCTCCCTGTCGCGCTCGACGCTCCTGCAGATGGGGGCGCGCATCGCGGGAGTGGTGGCCCTGGCCACGCTCTTCAGCTACCTGCACGTGCTGCAGTCGGTCCGGACCGAGAACCTCGCGAGGCTGGAGCGGTACGTGGTGGAGCGCAGCCAGCGCGAGCAGGGCATCTTCGTGCTGGCGCAGGACAACCACGCCGTGCTGCTGAAGGCATTGGAGGAGAGGCTCCTCGCCCTGACTCCGGAGGAGGTGGACGCGCGTTTCGACCGCCTCTTCGTCCAGCTGGCGGATGGCAGCGTCCGCAACCGCCCCGAGCGCTTCGACGGTACGAAGATGCCGGGCCTCATGGTGCCCAAGGACGTCCGGATGGGCGCGGGGCTGCGCCGGAGCATCCTGGCCGCGTATGACGTGCTCGCCCAGTACGGGCCCGCCCTGCACACGCGCTTCACCAACACCTACGTCGTGCTGCCGGAAAACGTGCTGGTGCTCTACTGGCCGGAGCGTCCCACGTGGACCCAGGAGGCCGAGAGCACTCAGTCCTTCCTCACGCTCGAGTTCTACGAGCTGAGCCAGCCGGGGAAGAACCCGGAGCGGAAGACGGTCTGGTGCGGCGTCTACTCGGATCCGGTGGACAAGAGCTGGATGGTCTCGGTCTCCACGCCGCTGGACCTGGAGGGCCGGCATGTCGCGACGATTGGCCACGACGTGCTCATCCAGGAGTTGATGACGCGCACCATCAACGACCATCTGCCCGGCGCGTACAACCTGCTCTTCCGCGACGACGGTCAGCTCATCGCCCATCCGCGGTTCACCCGGGAAGGAGACACGGGCGTCTATTACATCCCGGGCAGCGGCGGGAAGAACAGCGAGGAAGCGCCCAGCGTCACCGAGGAGGAGCAGCGCGGCCTGCGGAGCATCTTCGAGCAGGTGCGCCACGGTCCGCCGGGCCAGACGGTGGCGGAGCTGCCGGAGCATGAGGAGTACATCGGCATGTCCCGGCTCGAGGGACCCGGCTGGAACTTCGTCACGGTGCTGCCCGAGCGCGTGGTGTCCCAGCCCGCGCTCCGCGCCGCGCGCCAGGTGCTGCTGGTGGGCCTCGTCGCGCTGGTGGCGGAGCTGGCCATCATGTCCTGGGTGCTCCGTCGGCACGTCACCCGGCCGCTGCTGGCCTTCAGCCAGGCCGCGGAGCGGGTGGCCGCCGGTGACTTCCAGGTGGAGCTGAACACCTCACGCGAGGACGAGCTGGGACAGCTGGCGCGGGCCATCCGGTCCATGGCCGACAAGGTCCAACAGCGCGAGGAGGCGCTGCGTCAGGCCAACGAGCACCTGGAGCAGCGGGTGGAGGAGCGCACGCGCGAGCTCCAGGACGTGCATGTCCGGCTGGTGCAGACGGCGAGGCGCGCGGGCATGGCGGAGATCGCCACCAACGTGCTGCACAACGTGGGCAACGTGCTCAACAGCGTCTACACCGCGGCGCAGCTCGCCCGGGAGCGGATGGGCCGGATGAAGCTCGAGCAGGTGGGACGGGTGGCGGGCATGCTCCAGGAGCACCAGGCCGACGTTGGAACCTTCCTCACGCAGGACGAGCGCGGCCGGCATGTGACGCCCTTCCTGGGCAAGCTGGGAGAGACCCTGCTGAACGAGCGCAAGGAGCTGCTCTTGCTGCTCGATGACGTGGGCCGGTACACCGAGCACATTGGCGACATCGTCAAGGTGCAGCAGAACTACGCGCGCACGCCACGGATGCACGAGCCCGTGCACCTGGAGGAGCTGCTGGAGGACGCGCTGCGCATCAACGCGGCCGGGCTCGCCCGTCATGGAGCGCGGGTGGAGCGGCACCTGACGGCGCTCCCTCCGGTGCTGACGGACAAGCACAAGCTGCTGATGATCCTCGTCAATCTGATCAGCAACGCCAGCCATGCCCTGGAGCGTGCGGCCACGGGTGAGCGGCGGTTGATCGTGACGCTGGAGCGAGGCCCTGGAGACTACGTCCGCATCGACATCCGGGACACGGGCGTGGGCATCTCACCGGAGATGTTGCTGCGCATCTTCCAGTACGGCTTCACCACGCGGGAGGACGGGCACGGCTTCGGTCTGCACTCCAGTGCCCTGGCGGCGCAGGAGCTGGGGGGCTCGCTGAAGGTCCACAGCGAGGGGCCAGGACGAGGGGCCACGTTCACGCTGGAGATTCCCTGCCCCATGGCCGAGGCCCAGGGAGGCGCGGCCTGAGGGGCACCAGGCGGTGCCCATGGACTCAGGGCAGGTTGCCCAGATCCCTGCCCAGAAGGGCATCGAGCAACGAGGGCTCTCCTCCATTGAGGAAGTAGACGCATCGGCCGGGAACAGGCTCGTTGGCCAGTCCGAGCGGGAATGGCTGGTAGCCGAGTGCCCGCTCCAGCTGATGCACGAGCAGTTCCGCGTGCGGCCTGATTTCGTCCGGTGGCTGCAAGAAGAGCTGCGGCCGGGTCCGTGTGTCATCGGCCCGGATGTGCTGCACCGTGACGTAGACGAGATAGAGCGGGGCGAGCACGCTCACAGCACCAGCCAGACGGGTCAGAACCCGCCCTCCCTCGGGTAGTGGCTTCTCCAGGTACACACAACACCGGAGACAGGCGGACATACCAGGTTGCGTCACGTCCCCGACGGGACGGCCGGGAAATGCAGCCATGAGTTCACTGAGAAGAGAGTCCCAGGGCTCCCAGGCCAGCGCCGTCTTCCAAGCAGCGGACCAACGCTGGAATTCGGGTGTGGACCTGTCGATGTCGACAAAGACGGTGCTTCCGGGAGGGTAGTGCTGGTGCGCAATGCGGATGAGCTCCGCCTTCGTGAATGCCTTCATGATTTGGAAGGCCTCGGGATGTCGAAGAGGACGGTTTCGATACCTTCGGAGACACAGGCTCCCACCAGAGCGCCCGGATGCTTCTCCCTGAGCATCAGGTCATAGAGGGTTTTGAAATTGCTACACAGCGTGAACATCATTTCTCCACGCGGAGCGTTGGAGAGGACCTTGTACGCAGCGCGATTGGCCATCTCCGCCGCGTCCCGCCGAGCCACCCACAGAGGAATTTCCCTCTGGCCGTTTCGTAGAGGGAGGCCGACCTCGAACTTGCAGACGGTCGTCGCCCCCGAGTCGCCCTCCGTGATGCGGGCGTGGATGCAGACGGCTTGCCATCCACCCGGTTGCGCATCGGACCTCTCAACGGTCGTCTTGAACCAGAAGTGCTCAGGAGTGATGCGCCCGACCACGCTGTTGCGATCGGTGCATCCTGTCTGGCCGTTGGCCTCCCACAGCACGAGGCCAACGAGCAACCACGAGCGTGGGAGACAGCAACGCGGCGGGGGCACCATGAACTCCCTCAGGCCTTGCCCACGACCTTCTTCAGGAAGCCCCAGAAGCGGCCCGAGCGCTCCTTCAGGTCCTGGCCGCGCCGCTCCTCCGCCGCCTTCGCCGCGTCCGAGGCCACCCCCAGCCGCTGCCGCAGCTCCTCCGGCGTGTAGCGCGTCGCCAGCGTTGCCTTCATCTCCTTGCGCGTCGAGTACTCCTGCGCCGTCACGTGCAGCACGCACTCGGAATCCAGCCGCAGCGTCACCGCCACCCGCACCGAGCCCTTCGGCCCCCTCGGCAGCCCCTCCAGCCGCACCGTGCCCAGGTACTCATTCGCCGAGATGTGCGTGTCCTCTCCCTGGAAGATGGACAGCTCCATCACCTCTTCGTTGTCCCGCGTCGTGGAGATCGCGAACGAGCGCTGCGCCGGCAGCGGCGTATTGCGCTCGATGACCCGCGTGAACGCTCCACCGGGCATCGCCACGCCGATCGTCATCGGCAGCACGTCGATGAGCACCACGCTGCTCACCTTGTCCACCGCGCTCGAGTACAACGCCGCGCCCAGCGCCACCGCCTCGTCCGTGTTCACCCCCGCGTGCGGCGCCTTGCCGAACACTTCCTTCAGCTTCTCGCGCACCAGCGGCATGCGCGCCTGCCCGCCCACCATGAGGATGTCGTCGATGTCCCCCGGCCTCATCTTCGCGTCCAGCAGCACGTCCCGCACCACGTCCAGCGTGCGCATCACCATCGGCAGGCACGCCTTCTCCATCTCCGCCCGCGTCAGCGTGACGTGCAGGTCCCTCGGCTGCCCCGACTCGTCCATCATCAGCATCGGGATGTGGACCTCGTAGGAGCTGGACTCCGATAGCGCCACCTTCGCCCGCTCGGCCGCGTCCGTCACCCGCGACAGCGCGATGCGATCTCCCTGGAAGCTCACCTTCTCCTGCTGCTGGAAGCGCTCCAGCAACAGGTCCACCAGCACGTTGTCGAAGTCCATGCCGCCCAGGAAGATGTCGCCTCCCGTGGCCAGCACCTCGAACACGTTCCGGTCGATTCGAAGGATGGTCGCGTCGAAGGTGCCGCCGCCCAGGTCATAGACGAGCACCTTCTTCGTCACCTCGCGGTTCAGCCCGTACGCCAGCGCCGCCGAGGTGGGCTCGTTGAGAATCCGCTCCACCTTCAGCCCCGCCATCCACCCCGCCCGGCGCACCGCCTCGCGCTGCGGCTCCGAGTAGTACGCCGGCACCGTCACCACCGCCCGCTCCACCTTCTGCCCCAGGTGCTGCTCCGCCAACTCCTTGCACTCGCGCAGGATGATGCCCTGCACCTCTTCCAGCGACAGCACGTGCTCGCCCATCCGCACCGCCGCACGGCCTCGCGCGTCGGGGATGATCTCGTAGTGGAAGCGCTCGCGCACCTGGTTCACCACCGCGCTGTCGAAGGGACGCCCCACCAGGCGCTTGGCGCCGTAGATGGTCTGCTCGGGGCGCAGCAGCACCTGGCTCTTCGCGCGGTGGCTCACCAGCAGCTTGCCCTGCGACGAGAGCGACACCACCGAGGGGATGGTGTTGTAGCCCTCGCGCGAGCGCAGCACCACGGGCTTGTTGTTCGTCACCACCGCCACGCACGAGTTGGACGTGCCCAGGTCGATGCCAATCACCGGGCCCTTGCTCTCGAGGCTCGCCGGCGGCGTGAGGAAGACGGTGCGCACCTGCCCGGGGGAACTCTTGGGCTCGGGAGGCAGCGGGGCCGCCGGTTTCGCGGCCACCGGTGCGAGCTGCGGGGCCGCCGGCTGCGCCTGGGGAGCCCTGGGTGCCACGGGAGCGGGAGGGGCCACAGGAGCCACTGGAGCCGCGGGGCGGGCACCAGGCGGTGGCGCGGGCTTCCTCGCCGCGGGCCGCATGGGCTGACCCGCGACGGGCCGTGCGAACTCGAGCGGCTCGTCGTCGTCGGAGGACTCCAGCTCGAGCTCCACCGCACTGCTGGCCTGACCGGCGCGCGCGGGCGGAGACGGCGTGGCGGGCCCGGGCGTGGCCGCCGCCGAGAGGTCCGCCAGATCGAACTCCTGCATGCTGTTGCTCTGGCGAACGGGCGGCTTCGCGGCGGGCGGAGGCTCGGCTCGCGCTCGCTCGGGCGGAATCGTGGCGGCGATGAGCTCGTCGAGCGGAATGTCGACGGCGGTGACGGGCGGCGGCGGAGGCGGAACGAGGGGCTCGGGCGGACGGGCCGCGGGAACGGGCCGCGTGCCGGGGGCCACGGGCGCCACGGTGGGAATCGCCTGCACCGGCGCCACCCCAGGAGCGGCCGCCGGCCTCGCGGCGGGAGGAGCGGCCAAGGGCGCCGCCGGAGACACCTCGCCCTTGCGCTGCAACATCCGGTCGACGAGCGACTGGGAGGGCGCGTCCAGCTCCGTGAATTGGATGCCCATGCCGGGAGGCCCGGACAGGTCCTCGGGCGGCCGCACCCAGCGCACCACCGCCGAGCCCTTCATCACCCGGAGACCATCGGCGATGCGCACCTCGAACTTCACCGGAGTGCCCACCGGCTGCGGCTCGCGCGAACGGATGAACATGCCCCCGGGGCTGATGTTGACGGCGAACTCCTCGACGAAGTTGCCGATATCCGTGTGCTTGAGCTTCACCAGCAGACCCACGGCCTTGCGGTCCGCGGCGCGCCGTCCCTGATCCATAGCTTCTGACTGTCGCGGGTAAGACCCGCCCGCTCAAGTCTTTCTCTCCTCCTCCGCTCCCCTGCCTGCCGCGCTCCCATTCCAGGTGCGCGCATGGGCGACCCCGTCCCACGCCTCCCCCTCGCACGAGACGTGCCCGGAGGGTTTCAGCGGGGGAGACCCACCGGGTTCTTTCCGATTTCTGGGGAAACAGGGGACGGCGGACGGCTCACGGAGCGAGCAGCCGCAGGAAGGCGTCCTGGTCCCACGCCTCGCCGGAGCGCACGCCGTGGCGCTGGTAGCCCGCGAGGGTGAAGCCCCGCCCCGGGACGAAGTCCAGCGTGGTGCAGGCCACCGGGCAGCCGCCCTCGGGGCACTCGCCGGGAGACACCGTGCGCTGGTCCCGCTGCGAGCCCTCGGGGGCGTACGCGCTCAACGTGCCGCCACAGACGGCCACCACCTGGCCCGCCTCGTCCAGCGCCACCACGGGCGAGGCCGGCTTCGAGTCACAGGCGAGCGGTCGGGCCCAGCGCTCGGCGCCGTCCGGGCCCGCCGCGAGGACGAAGGCCTCGGAGCCCGAGAGCCGCGCGCCGCCCCAGGACAGGGGACCGCGCAGCTCGCCCACCAGCACCACGCCCCCGTCGCGCTCCGGCCGCAGCCCGGTGACGTGGCCGTCCACGCCCCGCAGCTCCTTGCCCCACGCGAGCCGCCCATCCCGCTCGAAGGCGAGCAGCAACAGGGCCTGGCCCCCCGCGCTCCCGAAGGCCCGGCCATCCACCGTGAGCGGGCCCACGAGGCGTCCGGCGAGCAGCGTCCGGCCCGAGGGCGCGAGCGCCAGGGCGTGCAGCTGCGTCCCCTCGTCCACCCGGTCCAGCTGCCGCGCCCAGAGGAAGGCCCCCCGCGCGTCATGGTGGGCGAGCACCGGCACGGGGCCCTCCGGCGTCCACTCCTCGGCCGTGACGAGCACCCCGCCCTCGCCATCCGCCGCCAGGCCGTACACCTTCTGGCCCGCGCGCCGCTGCCAGAGGGGCTGGCCCTCGCCGGAGAACTTCACGACGAAGCCATCGGTGGCCGCGCCCAGGCCGAAGTCCAGGGGGTACAGGAAGGCGTTGCCAGAGAGGAACACCTCCCCCGAGGGCGAGGCCGCCACGCGCGGCGAGGCCACGCGCATCCGCGAGAAGTCCCGGGCCCAGCGCTCGGCCCCATCCGGGCTGTACTTCGCCAGCGTGAGGCCCCGGCGCTGGCCCGGCACGGACTCGCGCTCGTCGTCCTCGCGCGGCGTGGAGAGCCACACCACGGAGATGTCCCCCGCCCCATCCACGGCGAGCCCCGTCCCGGAGTCGTCCTGCGGCCCGCCGAGCCGGTGGAACCAGGGCTGGACGGGAGGGGGCTCCGGCTGGAGCGGCACGGGAGCCGGCTCGGAGGGGGTCGAGGCAACCGGACGGGTACCGCTCCCTTCCTCGCCGGACGAGGCCTCCTCGGAGGGGGAGGACGTGCCGGAGTGGCCCCGAGGGACGAACCGGGGGAAGGTAAGGGGGTCATTCCCTCCGGCATCCCCCCGGTCTCGGGTCCGGCCGACCCCCCCTGGGGGGTAGGGAACCGGACACAGGGTGTCCTGGAGCGGACGAACGTCCTGTGGCAGGAATACCCGCCCTCTGGAACGGTTGGCATCCCACGTTCGTGCCGCGGACCCCCCGCGAACCCCTTGGACCGCGCGCCGCCCGAGATTAAGAGAACCCTTCTCATGGAAAACGCCGCCCCCATCGCCCCGACACCGGTACCGGAAGCCACCAGCGAGGACCTTCAGGCCGTCGAGGAGCTCGCCCGGGCCAAAGCCCAGATTCTCGGGCAGATCGAAAAGCGCGTCGTGGGGCAGCGCGACGTGGTGGAGCACCTGCTCATCGCGCTCTTCGCCCGCGGCCACTGCCTCTTCGTGGGCGTGCCCGGCCTGGCCAAGACGCTGCTCATCTCCACCCTGGCGGACGTGCTCAACCTGTCCTTCAACCGCATCCAGTTCACCCCGGACCTGATGCCCTCGGACATCACCGGCACGGACATCCTGGAGGAGGACAAGGCCACCGGGCATCGCGCCTTCCGGTTCCTCAAGGGGCCGCTCTTCGCCAACATCATCCTCGCGGACGAGGTGAACCGCACCCCGCCCAAGACGCAGGCCGCCCTGCTGCAGGCCATGCAGGAGTACCGCGTCACCGCCGGTGGCCGCACCTACCCGCTGGAGCTGCCCTTCCTCGTCTTCGCCACGCAGAACCCCATCGAGCAGGAGGGCACCTACCCGCTGCCCGAGGCGCAGCTGGACCGCTTCATGTTCCTGGTGGACGTGGGCTACCCCACCGCCGAGGAGGAGGTGGAGATCGTCAAGTCCACCACGGGCGGCTCGCAGCCCAGGCTGGAGAAGATCCTCTCGCCCGAGCGCATTCTGGCGCTGCAGGAGCTGGTGCGCCGGGTGCCGGTGCCGGACCACGTGGTGCGCTACGCGGTGGAGCTGGTGCGGCACACGCGGCCCAAGGAGCCGGGCGTGCCCGAGTTCATCGCGAAGAACGTGTCGTGGGGCGCGGGGCCTCGCGCGAGCCAGTACCTGGTGCTGGCGTCCAAGGCGCGGGCGATTCTGAATGGACGCTTCGTGGCCTCGGTGGAGGACGTGAAGGCGGTGGCCCGCCCGGTGCTGCGTCACCGCGTGCTGCCCAACTTCACCGCCGAGAGCGAGGGCACCACGTCGGTGAAGCTGGTGGACCAGTTGGTCGCGATGGTGAAGGGATAGCGCCCGCGCATGCTGCTGGACTCCCAGACACTGGCCCGGCTGCAGGGCGTGAAGCTGCGCGCCCGCGCGGTGATGGAGGGGGTGCTGTCCGGCCTCCACAAGAGCCCCCACCAGGGCCAGAGCGTGGAGTTCGCCGAGCACAAGGAGTACGCGCCCGGCGATGAGCTGCGCCACCTGGACTGGAAGGCCTACGGCAAGTTCGACAAGTACTACGTCAAGCGCTTCGAGCACGAGACGAACCTGCGCGCGGTGATGGTGGTGGATGCGTCCGCCTCCATGGGCTACCGCAGCGGCGCGCTCTCCAAGCTGGAGGCCGCCACCACGCTGGCCGGTGCGCTGTGCTACCTGCTGGTGCGCCAGCAGGACGCCGCCGGCCTCGCGGTGATGACCAATGGCCGCTTCCAGGACGTGCCCCCGCGCGCCTCGGCCGGCCACCTCAACGTGCTGCTGGACGCGCTGGAGAACACCGCGCCCAATGGGGGCACGAATCTGCTGTCCGCCGCGGACCACCTCGCCGAGGTGCTGCCGCGCCGCTCCTCCGTCATCGTGCTGTCGGACTTCCTCGACGAGAACCAGGACGCGCTCAAGCGGATACTCGCGCTGCGGCAGCGCAAGAACGACGTGTCGGTGTTCCACCTGGTGGACCCGGCCGAGCTGACCTTCCCCTTCGATGACCCCACGCTCTTCCTGGACATGGAGGGCGAGGGCCGCATCGAGGTGAATCCGCGTGAAATCAAGGAGAGCTACCTGGAGGAGTTCGGGGCCTTCCTGGCGAACGTGAAGTCGGCCTGCGCGGAGGCGGACGTGGACTACGAGCTGGTGCGCACCGACGAGCGGTTGGACGAGGTGCTGTTGCGCTACCTGGGCAAGCGCGGGAGGCGCCGGTGACGTTCGCACACCCGTGGATGCTGCTGGGCGCGCTGGCCGCCTTCATTCCGCTGCTCATCCATCTCTTCGACCGGCGGCGGCCGAGGCCCCATCCCTTCGGGCCGCTGGCCTTCGTGCTGCGCAGCCAGAAGCGCACCGCGAGCCGGCTCAAGCTCAAGCGGCTGCTGTTGTACACGCTGCGCACGTTGATTCTGCTCGCGCTGCCGGTGGCGCTGGCGAGGCCGGAGCTGAAGCAGGACGCCGAGGCGGCCGCGGTGGTGAAGGGCCCGGCGGCCACGGCCATCGTGCTGGACGCCTCGCTGTCCATGCGCTGGTCGGACGGGACGTCGCTCTTCGAGCGCGGCCGGGACGAGGCGCGTGACGCGCTGGCGGACCTGCGGCCCGAGGAGCCGGCGACGGTGCTGGTGTGCACGGGCTCGCCGCTGCCGCCCGCGGCGCCGGGCTTCGACCGCTCGAAGCTGCGGCAGGTGATTGACGAGGCGCAGCCGACGTATGGGGCGGCGGACCTGTCGCGGTGCCTGGACCTGGCGGCGCGCTCGCTGGAGGAGAGCCCGGTGGCGGGCAAGCGCCTGGTGGTGGTGTCGGACCTGACGGCCGGCTCCATGCGCCTGGAGGCGCCGACGCCCACGGTGAAGGGCCCCACGGGCGAGGCGGTGCGGCCCGAGGTGGTGCTGCGCGACGCGGCCAACGGCGAGGACGCCCTGCCCAACCACGCGCTGGTGGATTTGAAGGTGGAGCCCGCGCTGCAGGCGGGCCCGCGTGCCTTCCTCTTCACCTTCACGGTGAAGAACTTCTCGGACCAGCCGCTGAAGGACCTGGAGGCGGCGGTACGGGTGGGCGAGAGCACGGTGGGCAAGGGCTTCGTGGACGTGCCGGCGAATGGCACGGCGCAGAAGTCGCTGACGGTGCGCTTCCAGCAGGGAGGCACCGTGGTGGGCCAGGGCATGCTGACGCCGGACGGACTGGCCGAGGATGACCGGCGGGCCTTCGTGCTGGCGGTGCCGAGGCCGTTGAAGGCGCTGGTGGTGAACGGCGCGCCGCACGCGACGCGCTACCGGGACGAGGCCTTCTTCATGGAGGCGGCCTTGTCGGCGCCGGGCTCGCCGGTGCAGGTGGCGGTGCGGGACGCGGCGGCCGGGTGGCGCGAGGACCTCACGGGCTACGACCTGGTGTACCTGCTGAACGTGACGGCGCCGGAGGAGGCGGACGCGGCGAAGCTGCGCGCCTTCGTGGAGAACGGCGGAGGCCTCTTCATCAGCGTGGGCGACCACGTGGATCCGGAGGCGTACAACACGCGGCTGGGCGCGCTGCTGCCGCGCAACCTGCGGCTGGTGCGCACCAGCGTGGAGCGCGATGACCCGGACGCGGAGGGCAAGGCGGCGAAGCTGGCGCAGGTGAAGGTGGAGCATCCGCTCTTCGCGCCGTTCACGGGCCGCGCCGAGGAGGGCCTCGTGGGGGCGTGCTTCTACCGGTACATGCTGCTGGAGGCGGACGGGAGCGGCACGGCCCAGGGCGCGAGCCAGGTGCTGGCCACGTACGAGGACGGCGCTCCGGCGGTGGCGGTGGCGAGGAGGGGCAAGGGCCGGGTGGCGCTCTTCACCAGCACGGTGGACCGGGACTGGAGCGACTTCCCCATCCGCACCAGTTTCCTGCCGCTGATGCAGCGCTTCGCGGCGTACCTGGCGGGCTCGCTGGAGGAGCGCGAGGAGCAGAAGGTGCGCGTGGGCGAGACGCTCACGCTGCGGCCCGAGGGCACGCAGAAGGTGTCGGCGGTGAAGGCGCCGGACGGCAAGGAGGTGCCACACAAGGCGCAGCCGGACGGCACGGTGCTGGTGGGTCCGGTGGAGCAGCCGGGGACGTTCTCGGTGCTGGGCGCGGATGGCAACGCGGTGCCCGCGCTGGCCTTCGCGGCGACGCTCGACCCGGCCGAGAGTGACTTGAGCCGGCTGCCGCAGGACGCGCTGTCCGCGCACTTCGGCGAGGAGACGGTGAAGGCCTCGAGCGCGGACTCGGAGCGCCCGCCCGTGCCGCTGTGGACGTGGCTCATCGTGGCCGCGGCCCTGGCCTTCTTCTTCGAGGGCACGCTGCTGCGCAAGTAGCTCCCTCTCCGTCTGGGAGAGGGTTGGGGTGAGGGTCTACGCCCTCTGAACCACGGGACCCGATACAGTTCCGGGCTCCCGTGACCCGACCGCTCCCGCGCCCCCTATCTCTTGCTGTCGTCCTGCTGCTGTCCGCATGCGCCACGACGTCTCCGGCGGTGCACACCGGCCCCATCGCGTGCGAAGCCCCGAGCGCCGATCAGTGCGTCGTGCTCGCATGCGATGAGGGCGAGTGTGGTGTCTTCAGCTGCGAAGACGTGGACCCGGAGGCCGTGGCACATGCTCCGCTGGCACATGGTGCGGAGTTGGCGCGCTACCGCCCCCCCATGCGCAGTCCCAGCATCCATCGCAACTGGAGACGCGCGGGGCTCCGGGAGGATGCACGGCCCCGGATGACGTTCCATTTCCGTTACCGGCAGGGCTTCCTCCCGGCCTTTCCCCGGCTCGAAGGAACGCTGATCAAGCACCACCTGTTCCCCCAGGCGCAGGAGTTCAGGCAGTGGTTCAAGAACAGTGGCATCGACGTCCACGCATGGACGATGGCCATCCCGGAGCAGGTGCACCTGCGCATTCATCGTGGCGCGAACGGCGGTCTGTGGAACACGGCATGGCGGCAGTTCATGAATGCCAATTTCCACCAGACACTGCCGCGGGAGGAAATGATGCGCAAAGCGTTCGAATTGGCCTATCGCTTCGACATCGTGGGTCCCATCGTGCCTTACGGCCACCAGGTTGTATCGCCGGGCCCCCAGCTCTTCGCGGACTGACGGCTCAACGGGTTGGAGGAAGAGACGCTTGAAGTTCTATGGAGTCACAGGAGACGACGCTCCCCTCTATACGGGGAACCTGAACGCCGGACACAAGTGGAGCCTGCCCGGCTTGGACTGGTCGCAGCCATGTCCAGCCTGCCGCATGGGTGGCGGTTTTGGGGGACTCCAGTATCCCTGCGTGGATGTTTCGAGCCTTCCGGAACGGGAGAAGCTCCACGAGCCAGAACCGGTATCTTTCGAGGAGTTCGTCCGACTTCGCGAGCTGGTACGTCCCCTTGCTCCCAAATGGGCCATGCTGAAATCAGGCGCGGCTTTCGGCCCGGTGGAGGGCTCGGGGTTGGGTTACTTCGGCCAGCTCTTCATGCAGAACCCCTGGACACTCTACGTGCGCCGGGAGGCACTGGAGCAATTACAGGTGGCCGGCATACGAGGCCTCCAAGGCTGCCCCATCAAGGTACGCTTCCGGCAGAAGAAGCATCCAGAGTTGCTGGAACTGCAGTTGGAGTTGCACGGTCAGTTCCACCCTGAATGCCTTTCGCCAGATCGCAATCCTGCCTGCCCTACGTGTGGCAACAACCCGAACCCCCTCCCGAAGAAGTTCTGGCTCGACGCCTCCTCGCTGCCCGAGGACGTCGACGTCTTCCGCTTCCGTGATGCGCCGGGCTTCATCTTCGCCAGCGAGCGCCTGGTGGAGGCGGTGAAGCGCCTGGAGCTGGACGGCGTGGTGTTCCGGGAAGCCGAGGTGCGCTGAGCAAATCGCTCGAATAATCCACCTGTAATTCGACCGCGGCATCCGCGTCTCCGGGTGCGCTCGGGGCAAATCACTGCCTCCAGCGCAGCCAGGAGACGAACATGAACAGCAAGGGTGAGACGGCGGTCGCGGTACCGGGGCGGTTCACGTGGGTGGGAAGCAAGGGTCGGACGACGCGCCTCGGGGTGGCCGTCGCTCTCGCGTCCTCGCTCGCCATCGGGTGTGGGGACAACTCCTCCGCCACGCCAGAAACATGCCTCCCCCCCTCCACGGTGGACGCATCGGCCCCCATCACGCGCCTCGGCGTTCACTTCATGGCTGGCACGGCCCCGCTCCTGCTCGGCAACCCGGTGACCTCCTCCCATGGCGCGTCCTTCAAGACCCTGAAGGCGCGGCTGTACCTCTCGCAGGTGGCGCTCCTCGGCGAGAGCGGAGAGCGCGTCAGCGCGGAGCTGGTCGACGCCCAGGGCCACCGGCTGCCGTACGGGGTGACCCTGCTGGACCTGGAGCGGCCCGAGTCCCTGAACGTCTACGTCCAGGCGCCCGCGGGCAACTACCGCGGCATGGCCGTCTCGATCGGCGTGCCGGAGTCCTGCGGGTCCGGCGCGAAGCTCAACCACTCGGATGCCTCGGCCATGGACGCGCCGCTGGACGTGGACTCGGACATGTACTGGAGCTGGAACCCCGGCTACGTGTTCCTCAAGTTCGAGGGCCAGGTCCAGGACTCGGGCGCCTGGAAGAACTTCTTCTTCCACGTGGGCGAGGACAAGCGCTTCGTCGCCCTCGAGCTCGATGCCCCCTTCACCCTCACGCCCGAGGGCGGCACCGGCCCCGAGCTCATCGCGGACTTCAACCGCCTCCTCGTGTCACCCGCTGGAGCCGCTCAGCCGGACATCACCAACGACGAGCAGCGGCGTGTCCACGGTGGAGCGCTCGCGGACTCCCTGGCCGAGAACCTCCGTGGCTCGCGCTTCCTCCGTCTCGAGCAGGAGCACCACTGACATGCGCCTCCTGTCCATCATGCTCCTGGGCTCGGTGCTCACCGCGTGCGGCACCGGCGAGCTCGTCACCGTGCCCTCGGGCTTCCCCGCCATGCGCGTCCCCGAGGACAACGCCCTGTCACGTGAACGCGTGGAGCTGGGAAAGCGCCTCTTCTTCGACACGCGCCTCTCCCGCACGGGCGAGGTGGCGTGCGCGAGCTGTCACCAGCAGGAGAACGCGTTCGCCGATCCCCGGCGTGTGAGCGAAGGTGTCGAGGGCAGGCTCGGCACCCGGAACGCGCCGCCCCTGTTCAACCTCGCCTGGAACACCTCGTTCTTCTGGGACGGCGGTGCCCCGACCCTGGAACACCAGGTCATCGGGCCCATCGTCAATCCGCTCGAGATGGACATGCGCATGGAGGACGTCGTGAGCCGCGTGGCCGCCGATGCCTCCTACGTGCGCCAGTTCCAGGCCGCGTATGGCCAGAAGCCCGGCCCGGAGGGCGTGACCAAGGCCCTCGCGTCCTTCATGCGCACCCTGGTCAGTGGTGACAGCCGGTACGACCGGTTCCAGAAGGGCGAGGACACGGCGCTCTCAGACACGGAGAAGCGCGGGATGAACCTCTTCTTCTCCGAGCGCGCCGAGTGCTTCCACTGCCACGTGGGTTTCAACCTGACCAACAACGGCTTCCACAACAACGGCACACGGCCGGACGACCCCGACCTGGGGCGGGAAGCCATCACCGAGAGGCCCTCGGACCGGGGGAAGTTCAAGGTGCCGAGTCTCCGCAACGTGGCCGTCACCGCGCCGTACATGCACGACGGCTCGCTGGCGACGCTGGAGGACGTGGTGGAGCACTACTCCCAGGGCGGGCAGGGTCATCCCAATACGGATCCGACCCTTCACCCACTCGAGCTGACCGCGCAGGAGAAGGCGGACCTCGCCGCGTTCCTGCGTGCGCTCACCGACGAGGCCTTCCTCGCGGACCCGCGGTTCCAGCCAGACCCCTGAGCGGTCCGCTGACGGCGGGGGCCCTCAGTGGTGGAGCTCCACGAGGGCCTCCACGGGAGTCCCTTCGGAGGTCTCCAGGGAAGCGGGGGTGAGGACCTCGCCGGTGCTCTCGTCGATCACCTGGGCCACGGCGTCCTCGAACTCGTTCAGCGGACAGCTCTTGGAGAGCGTCATGCGGACGCCGGGAATCCGGGGCGCGCGCCGGGAGCTATGAAGGATGATGGGAACCCCCTCGAGCCCCGGCTCGTGGAGCAGGCGCTGGCAGAGCTCGACGCCATCCATGCGAGGCATCATCCAGTCCGTCACGACCAGGTCCGGCCGTTGCTGGCGGGCCTTCTCCAGGGCCTCCAGGCCATCGTGCGCATGGATGACCTGGTAGCCCATGACCTCCAATACATCGGTGTAGAGCTCTTGGAGATCCGGTTCGTCGTCGACCAGGAGAATCGTGCTCACGGTGGCTTCCTCTCTTTCCGGAGCGGCTGACCTGGATGGCAATCTCGCGCCCCTCACTAGAGAGGAGTCGCCCTCATTTCAGGTGTGATGCGTCAAGGGCCGGAGTGCAATCATGGGCGGCCATGACCCTCGCCAGCCGCTTCCTCGCGCGTCTCCTCGCGTTTCCTCCCGCGGACACCCATGACGTCCTCGTCGAGCGGGACGTCGAAGTGCCCATGCCCGATGGGGTCAAGCTGCTCGCCGACCGCTACGCCCCCCGCCAGGGCGGCAAGCTTCCCTCCGCCCTGCTGCTCCCCGTCATGGGCTGAGGGAACTTCGTCTCCCGCCAGGAGAGCCATGGCTGGGCCCGCCCGGCGCCCCTCCTCCCGAGTGCGGCCTTCCTGACGGATGGACAGGCAGCCACGTACGGCGGCGAGCATCCGCCGTGCTCTTCCCTCCCCGTGAAGTGAAGGGCGTGAGAAGGTACGGCCCCATGAGCAACGCTCTCTACCGGGATTGTGCCCGGCTCTTCATGGTGGGCTTCCCCGGCCCCCGCATCGACGACGACTTCGCCGCGCTGATGAAGGACGGCATCTTCGGCGCCATCCTCTTCAAGCGGAACGTGGGCACCGCGCAGGAGACGGCCGCCCTGTGCCGCGACATCAAGACGCGCGCGGGCCGGCCCTTCATCCTCTCGGTGGACCAGGAAGGTGGACGCGTGGCGCGGCTGCGCGGCGCGCCCTTCACCGCCCTGCCCCCCATGCGCGAGCTCGGCCAGCGCGGCGACGTGGCCCTCGTGGAGCGCGTGGGCCGGCTGCTCGCGCACGAGCTGCGCGCCATCGGCTTCGACTGGGACTTCGCCCCCGTGCTCGACGTGGACACCAACGCCGCCAACCCCGTCATCGGCGACCGCAGCTTCAGCCGCGACCCGGACGAGGTGGCCCGCATGGGCGTGGCCCTGGGGCGCGGCCTCGAGGCCGGCGGCGTGGCTTCATGCGGCAAGCACTTCCCCGGACATGGCGACACCACCTCGGACAGCCACCTGACGCTGCCGCGGCTGCCCCACGGCATGGAGCGCCTGCGCCGCGTGGAGCTGGTTCCCTTCCGCGCCTTCGCCCAGGCGGGGCTCGCCTCGCTCATGACGGCGCACGTGCTCTTCGACGCGCTCGACCCCAAGGTGCCCGCCACCATGAGCCACCGCGTGCTCGACGGCATGCTGCGCCAGGAGATGGGCTTCGACGGCGTCCTGGTGAGCGATGACCTGGAGATGAAGGCCATCGCCGGCCACTACTCGGTGGAGGAGGCCACGGTGCAGGGCACGCTGGCCGGCGTGGACCTCTTCCTCGTCTGCCATCAGGCGGGCGTGCAGCGGCGGTGCATCGAGGCGCTGGTGCGCGCGGTGGAGTCCGGCCGCGTGCCCCGCGCTCGCATCGAGGAGGCCCACCGCCGCCTCGCCCGTCTCGAGGCACGCTTCGCCCACGGCCCCGAGGACCGGCTGGCCACGCTCGGCGACGCCGAACACCGGACGCTCGCCGAGGGGCTCGCCAGCGGCTTCAACGGGAAGGACCCCACCGAGGTCATGCTGGCCTCGCGGTAGTCCCGTCCCGGGCCTCCCGCCTACTTCGTGGGGAGGTCTCCGGACTCCCTCTCGGAGTCCAGGCCCGCGCCACCCGTGCCCGCGTCCGCCGGGCCCGGCGTTCCCGCGTCGCGGGCCATGGTTCCGCCGCCCTTGGCGCCATGGGTTGCCTTGTGCGTCTCCGTGCCGGCGGTGCCGGAGCCGCCGATGCCTTCCTGGCCCTCCATGCCCGCGCTGCCCGCGCCCCCCGTGCCCATCTGCTCCTGGGTGGCGGTATCCGTGCCCTTGTTCGTGTCCGCGCACGCCGGGAACAGCAGCGACGCCGAGGCCAGGGTTCCCACCGCCCACCACCTGCGAATGCTTCCGCGCATGTCCGTTGCTCTCCTCACGGGCAGGCATCAGCGCCAGCCCGGGTCCATGAATGAAGGGGTGTGAAGCCAATGCCCGGAACAGGGGTCTCCCGAGGCGCCGGACCCCTCCGGCACCGCGAGGACGCTCCTGACGCGGGACGGCCTACTTGCCCCGCGCATCGCGCCGGGCGGGAGCACCCCCCGGCGTATTGGGGTTGGTGGGCCGGTCATTGCCCACGCCCTGCGCGGCGGGAACGTCGTTCGACGGCGCGATGGCGCTGCCCTCCGCGCCGAGCTCCTCGTACAGCGGGCCGCCCGCGGGGCCCGGAGCGGGTGGAGTGGAGCCACTGCCGCCCATGGCGGCGCCGCCCTGTGACTGGAGCAGGGCCCGCTCTCCGGGGTCCATCCGCAGGGAGCGGCCCGGAGTGCCCTGCGCCTCGGGCGTCCGCGGGTCGATGCTGGTGGGGTTGTCCTGGATGGTGCCGTTGTAGCCGCTCAGCTGAGGGGTCCGCGCGAAGCCGGGGGCGACCTCATAGGTGTTCCCCTGCTGCGGAAGGGCTCCACACGCCGAAACCAGCCACGAAGCCGAGGCCAGCGCCCCCATCACCACCCACCGTCTGAAACCGCTGTCGTGCATGTCCGTCTCCCGGGAACACGTCTGGCGCTCCCGCCGCTCGCGAGGTGCGAGAGCGGAGCAGCCGCGCCTTCAGGGATGGGCACCGCGAGGCTTCCGGGCTACCAAGCGGGTCTCTGTCGAGCGCCCGCCCGCCCGGCTGCTCTCCAGCGTGGGCACCGGCCCCGTGCTACTGGTCCTTCGCGGCCGGAGGCTGCCCGATCTGGCCCTTGGGCGACTGGGGGCCCTCGCTCGCGGGCTGGTTGGGGAGCGACTGCGTCCCCGTCCGCGACTCCTCCGGCTCGAAGGCGGCACCGGAGGTGTGGACCGCGGAGGCGAGACCGGAGCCCAGCTCGACGCCATAGGTGCCCTGCACCCACGAGCCATTGGCCCCCACCCGCAGCGGCTTGCCCGTCCCGAGCTCCATGGCCGCGTCGATCTGCGGCGGCGGATACGGGACGCGCATGTCCTGCTGCAACCAGAGGTGCTCCTGCTCCTGCTTGCTGCCCTGGATTCGTGGCATGTCCGAGGACGCATCCGCCTCACCCGCTCCACCCGTGCCCCGCGCCTGCTCGCTCGTCTGGAACACCGAGCTGCTGCTGCCGATGTTGGAGCTCGCGGCGGAGGCCGGGTTCCCGGCCTGGACCTGCTCGGAGTAGTAGTCCTCCTGGGCCGTCAAGGACCACTTCCGTCCGTAGTCGTAGGGGTTGTTCCCGCACCCGGCGAGCAGCACCGCTCCCGCGAATCCGCCGAGCAGCGCCAGCTTCATCCCCATCTTCCGCATGACCGCCTCCCTGTCGTCGTGCCTTGCCTGGGACAAGGGGTGGGCATGCACGCGCAAGACGGGTAGCCGCGAGCAGGCGGCCAAGGGCTGCTTGCTCGCGTGCACACGGGCGGAGGCACCGGCTGGAACCCATGAGCCGTGGCACCCTCACCCCGTCCCTCTCCCGGAGGGCGAGGGGAGGGATGCTCGCTCCGTGCTCAGGGGGCTACCGGCGCGCGGCCGTCTTCTTCGACGCCGCCTTCTTCGCCGGTGCGGCCTTCTTCGGCTCGGCCTTCTTCATCGCGGCCTTGCCCGCCGGTGCCGCCTTCTTCGCCACGACCTTCTTCGCGGCAGTCTTCTTCGCCGCCGCCTTCTTCGCCGGTGCCTTCTCGGGGGCCTCGGTCTTCGCGGAGGCGCCGCCCTTCAGCGACTGGAGGATCTCCTTCACGTGGCCGTCCACCTTCACCTTGGGCCACACCCGGGCCACCTTGCCCTCGGTGTCGATGAGGTAGGTGGCGCGCGTCACGCCCATGAACTTCCGGCCGTACAGCGACTTCTCGCCCCACACGCCGTAGGCGTCACACACCTTGCGCTCGGTGTCCGCGAGCAGCGGGAAGGGCAGCGAGAACTTCGTGGCGAACTTCTGGTGGCTCTTCGTGTCGTCCGGCGACACGCCCAGCACCACCGCACCGGCCGCCTCCAGCGCCGAGTGCTCGTCACGGAAGTCACACGCCTCGCGCGTACAACCCGGGGTGTCATCCTTCGGGTAGAAGTAGAGCACGACGTTCTTGCCCCGCAGCCGCGAGAGCTTCACGTCGTTGCCGTTCTGGTCCTGCAGCTGGAAATCGGGAGCCGGTTGGCCTGTCTGGGGAGTGGGCATGAGTGCTTGCTTGGATAACCCATTCGTCCGTCTTCGCAAGCCCCACTTTTCCGGTCACCTTCCGCCGTCCGTCTCACCGGGGTGGTCGTGCGGGTGCAGACCCTGCTCGTCCAGCGAGTGGGACCCGCCCTCCGGCACGCCGGGCCTCGACAGCGGCCGACGCGGCAACGGGGTGGTCCGCAGCTCCTTCAGGCGGGACAGCCGCCGCTGGGCCTCGGCGTAGGCCTTGGAGTCCGGTGGCACCTTCTCCAGCTCGCCCATGACGGCGTCCCAGGCCGGGTCCTTCGGAGGCACGCCGCGCTCGACCAGCTCGGCGTGCTTCGCCTCCGCGCGCGCGAGGTGCTCCGGTCCCTCGTCCCGTCTACAGGCCCCCACGGTCAGCAGGACACCCAACAGGAGCGGCACCACGGCCCGGCGGCTTCGGTAGATGGCAGACACGTGCAACCCTCCTGCTGGCCTCGGACACGAAGGGGGGTTAGGGTGCTCCCCCGTGCCGCCCCTCTTCTTCGCATTCCTGTTCGGTCTCGGCCAGGGCCTGCTCCACGCGGTGGGGCCGGACCACTGCGCCGCCATGGCCACACTCGGCACGCTGGGCCCCTCCCGGCGCCGGGCCACCTTCCTCGTCGCGCTGCGCTTCGCCATCGGCCACGCGGCGGTGCTCGGCGGAGTCGCCACCTTCTGCCTCCTGGCGGGCGTGGGCCTCTCCGAGACCTTCGAGCGCTGGGCGGAGATCTTCGGCGGCGCCGTGCTGGTGGCCCTCGCCGTCACCGCCTTCCTCTTCCCCAACGTGCTGCGCCACGGCCACCCCCACCTGCCCGGCCACACGCACGAGCCCCACTCCCACATGCATGACCAGGTGAGCACCGCCGCCGGGGCCCTCATGGCCGTCAGTGGCGTGCGCTCGCTGCTGCTCGCCCTGCCTCCCCTGCTCGTGGGTGGCAGCCTGCAGAGCTCCGGGTGGACGTATCTGCCCGGCTTCGCGCTCGGCATCCTCGTGGGCATGGGCGCCGTGGGCCTGCTCTTCGCCGAGGGCCTCGCCCGCATGGGTTCCACCCTGGCCGATCGGCTCCAGCGCTTCGTGGCCGGCGCCTCCGCCGTGCTCGGCGTGTTCTGGATCTTCAGCCGCCTCTGAGTGAGGCGCACGGGGGGCGAAGACCCTCACCCCCCGCCCTCTCCCAGGGGGAGAGGGTGCATGCGAACCCCTAGTGGACTGTCCGACAAGTTTTTCAACATAGTCAGGACAGGTGCCGGTCCACCCACGAGTGCATCTTGGCGCGAGTCCAGGACCAGGTGAAGGGGTGGGCGTAGAGGCGGTTGTACTCGGGCC
>NZ_DBNGVP010000085.1:0-4571 GCF_057119385.1 Archangium sp.
TGGCCGTCATGGGCTCGGGGGAGAGCACGAGGAGCCAGCCCAGCTTTCCCACCGGCTCGATGCGCACGGGCGCGGGCAGCGGCGGCAGCTTCCCCAGGCGGCGCGACAGGTACGTCAGCCAGCCCACGCGCACCTCGGACCCGCGCTTCTCCACGAGGTCCACCATCTCCGAGGAGCTGGCCATGGCATAGTCGGGGTCCCACGCCGTGGCCACACTGGTGAGCACCTCGGCCAGCACGGGTGAGCGGACCAACCGCTCCCAGACCGCGCTCTTCCAGAGTGGGTCGAGCAGGCAGGAATTGGGCACTCCCCACGGTGAGTATCCGCCACAATGCAGGTGAACGTGGATGGCGTCCTTCTTGGCATTCCACACCATCCGGCTGAAGCCCATGTCCTCGAGGACCGTCTTGCTGGCGCCGCGATGCCTGCTCTTCAGGAATAACTCTTCCAATTCCTTGAGTTCCAGGCGGACTGGCCAGCCCGGCAGCTCTCGGGGAAAACCACGGCCCGCCCGGTACCATTGGGCGAACGCCGGGTCACACCGCGCCAGCATGTTGAAGAAAAGCTCCGCACGGCGGGCGCACTCCAGCGCCGTCTCCTTGCGCGGACCCCAGTACGCCCCGACGTAGTACTTGTCCTGCATGCGTGCGCCTATCCTACTGTGCTGGCCGTGTGTGGCGGACGGTGATGTTCTTCCATCCTCTATCCTTGAAGATTGTGCCAAGGAACTCCGCCACCCTGGCATCGGCGACATGCCAGCTCACCGGCATCCCCACCTGCTGGGCCATCCTTGATTGATCCGCAGCTTGGTTCAGCATCTCGTCGAACTTGCCGGAATTCATGTACCAGTACTTCGGCGTGCCATCCACGTTGAAGAAGGAGCAGTAACCGGGACCCTTGGCCTCCAGCAGTTCCCCCAGCTTGATGCCATCGAACTCCACTTCCCCAATCATGTACACCCACCACGCGGGCCGCCCCGTCACCTGCTCCTGGTAGTCCTGGGAGCGCTTGGACTCATTGGTGGGCTTCTTGTACGTCCACCTGCCGGGGCTCCGCGCCGGAGCCTTCTGGGACGCCTTCCCCGCCTTGCCGCTCGCGCCGCCAGTGTTGCCGCCCCGGCCCTTCCCCGCCATGTGGAGGATGGAGAAGGCACTCAGGTCCACGCCCACCGTGCCCGCCGCGCCCGCCACCACGGCTTCGCCCAGCACCAACTCTCCCCTGGCCGTGAGCGACAGTCCTGGCAGGTCCGCTCCCAGTCCGCCCATGCGGCCCACCGTGGCCCGTGCGCCTCCGAGCAGCAGGAGCAGGTGCGTGGACAGGCGCGCCGCCTCCCGTATCTGGTCCTCCCTCGACATGGCCCCGTAGCGCGCGAAGTACTCGGGCGAGGTGGCAATCAGGTACGCCACCGTCGTGGGCAACTGCCCCAGGTCCTCCAGCGTGCGGATGGGGTTGAGGACGGAGTGCGCCAGCGCCAGCGTCATCTCTCCCAAGGCGTCCTGGGCCCCATCCAACGCGGCGTTGACTGGATCCCTCCCCAGACCCAATTCCGCCAGGGGCTCGCTGTCCTCGCGCCGCAGCGCCTCGGTCACCGGGTAGAAGATGCCCCCGTGTGAGAAGTAGAAGCCACCCACCACGAGGCGGCCCGCCCTCCACTCGCCTTCCACCAGTTGCAGAGAGCCCCGGCGTTGAAGGGGCGAGCCGTCGAGCGCGGCCACCAGGTAGCCGTCCGGACGCACCATCACCAACCACACGAAGCGCTCGGCGCGCCACTTCAAGTCCACGTAGTCCACGCGCTCGCCCCCTTCGAGCACCTCGCGCAGCAGCCAGCTCAGCGCCAGGCGTGGGGCGAAGCTCCGCTGTGTCACCGGCGTCTTCGCCAAGCTCCTCACGAGCTGGCGCGCCTGCTCCACGTAGAGCGCCGCACCCGCCGGATGACGGGCCTCTTCCCCGAGGCCACTGGCCTCCTGCACCACCTGGAAGAAGTCCTCCGTCTGGAAGAACTCCTCCGTCTGCTCGGGGAAGCCCCCAGCGGAGCCCTCCGGCGCTCCAGGCACAGCGGTGACGACGGGCTGCCATGCTCCGGCCCCCTCACGCAGCGAGGAGGACCGGGAGTGGAGGCCGAAGCCGCTCGTCAGGCTCGCACGCGGCGGGGCCGTGGCGCACCCGCCGAGGAGCACGGCCACGCTCATGGTCAGCACGAGCGCGCCGAGCCGGCGGCTGTGCGCTCCGATGCAATGAGTGGACATGCCCTGGACTTCAGGCGGACAGGACAGGGGCGGTCAAACCAAGAGATAGGGATAGATAGGGCCTTCCCCATGGGGAGGGCGGACTTCGAGATGGACAACGAGGACCACCACCTTCAGCCGCCCACGGGCCCTGAGCGCCACGGGGGGCCTGCCCATCAACCAACTCGCTCACCCGGGCCCACTTCTCCCTCATCCATCGTGCTTGGTAACACTCGGCTGGTTGCCCTCCACCCGTTCTGATAAGTTGGGCCGCGCCATGTGGAATCTCCTACTTCGCCGGTCTACTCTACTTCTCGCTCTCGTGGCATCCGTGGCCGGGGCCGAGGATCGCGAGCCCAACGAGCGGAACATCTACCTCTCGGACCATACGAGCCGAGAGGCACCTGACGTGTACGTCGTCGGCGGTATCGTGACCGTCCTCCGCTTGGAGCAGCCCTGCGATTCAGCGCGGACCAAGATGCTGGCATGGGAAGGTCGCTTCGAGCCTGTGGAGTGTGTCGGGAAACGGGTGCTTATCGAGCCCCTCCGTGATGTTGAGCCCGAAGACCGGCTCATGCTGCTGGTAACGCTCGCGGATGGAACGGAACTGCCCTTCACCGTGACATCACGTCAGAAGACCACCGATGACCGGACGGGCGATCAACAGGTCAACGTGTTCCGTGACCGCGAGGCCCCGAAAGCGGTGCTTGCGTCCCTGTACGATTCGCTGCGGAGGGAGGGGGAGCTCAGAGAGGTAGTCGAGCGTTACCGCAAAGAGGACTCAGTCAATCACGCTCTCGCTGGGCTCCTGGCGAAGGGGGCCACGAAACAGACGCCGTTTCAGGAGCGGTACGCGGCATTATTCAAGAGCCCCACGGGTGTGGAATTCCGCGTCTCCGAGACTGGCCCCGACCGGCTCGTGCTGGAACTCTTTCGGCAAGGAGACGGTCTGCGGCAGGCATGGGTCCATCTGGATAAACAACTGCTGCGTTAGTAGATCCCGCCCCTCATGGCTCCCGTTCGCTCACTGCTTCCTGCTTCTGTCCTGCTGCTTTGCGTGTCCTCCAGTTGCACGACGACTGGGGGCGTCTCCCTTCGCCCGGACGGCAGCCCCGGACCGGAAGCGTGCCCAGAAAAGGCGCTCGAAACCATGCGGCGTCTTGGCTTGAGCGTCGGGGACTCTTCCGATGTCGAACTGGACGTGAACCAGACCGACGCCAGCCCCATCACGCTGTTCGACGGTCCCGAGGAGAGCATGCTGAACAGCCCCCTCGGGACTCTTCCGGCAGTCACCCGTCTCTATGGACGGGTCTGGACAGGTGGCCAACAGGTCGTCATCCGGTATTACGAGGTGCATCCACCGGACGAAGAACCAATTCCAATTTGCGCTGTGGCTCGGCTCGCACGCGGTCAACTCAGGAAGAAACCCGAGTCCAAGCCAGGAACGGCCATTCTCGAATTCTCCAGCGCGGGGCTCTACATCGTGAACTCGTTCCGGTGAAGCACCGCACACGCTGAGCCGACCCAGAAACGAAGGTCGACCTCGATGGTTCGCATCTGCTCGAGCAGCGTGTCCATCCGGGTCCGTGCGTAGGTCTCGGCGAGGTGCTCCAGGGAGTCCTCGGCGCCCGACATGGCGGACTCGTCCTCTCTGATTTCGGCCTCAAGGGGTCCGTGCTCCGCTTCCAGCGGGGCTGTTCCCAGGAGTTGGGGGGCCATGCTGGAGGAACGCGACTTCAAGCGGTGGGTAGTGGACCGCCGCGTACTTGCAGCCCGCTCCGGTACGCGCCTTGAGGCACACGAGAGAGGTGTGGCGAGTCCTCTTGGACTGTCCCTTGTCGGCGTAGGCCATGGTGCCGCCGCACCGGCCGCACCGTGTCAGACCGCCGAAGAGGTTCTTGACCACGCCGTAGGCGTTCCTGCCGCGCAAGGGGGAGGGTGTATCGAGCAGAAGGGACCGTGCCCGCTGGAAGGTGTCTTCATCCACGATGGCCGGGAAGTAGCCCTGGATGGGCTTCTGAGCCGCCTTGCGCCGCTTCTTTCCGTCCGCGTACTCGGTCACATGGGGGGTGCACATGCCGATGACGGCTGATTCGCCAGGATGCGGCGGATGGTGCTCCGATGTCACAGGGGGGCTTGGAGCTTGCGCTGACTATTCTCGCGGATCATGGTTCGCGGTCATGTGCTCCTGCGGAGGTACTGTCCGAGCACCCGCTCGTGTCACTCGCTGGCGGGCCGGGGCTCGGGGCGTTCGATGAGGCCCGCCCGGTCGAGCAGCTCGCGCACGCGGGCGGTGAAGGCCACGTGCTCGGGGTTGCTGGCCGTCATGGGCTCGGGGGAGAGCAC